>NZ_JBWCAM010000014.1:41662-69841 GCF_056175065.1 Pseudomonas sp. JC1203 | reverse complement strand
CGGTCCTCCGCTGTGGGGTGGCGGGGGGGCCCCCCCCCCCCGCCGCCCCCCCCCCCCCCCCCCCCCCCCCCCCCCCCCCCCCCCCCACCACGGGGGTGTTGTCACTGCTGGGTGTAGATCTGGTCGAACACCCCGCCGTCGGCGAAGTGGGTTTTCTGCACGGTGCGCCAGTCGCCGAAGGTCTTCTCTACCGACAGGAAGTCGACCTTGGGGAAGCGGTCCTGGTACTTGGCCAGCACCGCCGGGTCACGCGGGCGCAGGTAGTTCTGCGCGGCGATGCCCTGGCCTTCCGGTGACCACAGGTACTTGAGGTAGTCCTCGGCCAGGGCGCGGCTGCCTTTCTTGTCCACCACCTTGTCGACCACGGCCACCGGTGGCTCGGCTTCGGCCGAGACGCTTGGGTAGATGACCTCGAACTTGTCGCGGCCGAACTCGCGGGCAATCATTTCCGCTTCGTTCTCGAAGGTCACCAGCACATCGCCAATCTGGTTGGTCATGAAGGTGGTGGTGGCGCCACGGCCACCGGTGTCCAGCACCGGCACATGCTTGAACAGCTTGCCGACGAAGGCCTTGGCCTTGTTCTCGTCGCCGCCGTTCTTCAGCACATAGCCCCAGGCCGACAGGTAGGTGTAGCGGCCGTTGCCGCTGGTTTTCGGGTTGGGAACGATCACCTGCACGCCGTCCTTGAGCAGGTCGGGCCAGTCTTTCAGGGCCTTGGGGTTGCCCTTGCGCACGATGAACACGGTGGCCGAGGTGAACGGCGCGCTGTGGTTGGGCAGGCGGGTCACCCAGTCGTCGGGCACCAGCTTGCCGTTATCGGCCAGGGCGTTGATGTCGGTGGCCATGTTCATGGTGATGACGTCGGCGGGCAGGCCGTCGATCACCGAGCGCGCCTGCTTGCTGGAACCGCCGAAGGACATCTGCACGCTGACCGCCTCGTTGTGCTCGGCCTGCCAGTGTTGCTGGAACGCGGCGTTGTAGTCCTTGTAGAAGTCGCGCATCACGTCGTAGGAAACGTTCAGCAACGGCGGCGGCGCGGCCTGGACCAGGCCGGCCAACCCCAGGCCGGCGGCGAGCAACGAGGCGCTCAAGAGTTTGTGCATGGTGGAAGTCCCTGTTGTTGTCGTTGGAATCAATTGGCCAGCAACTATAGCTGGCCATCGTCGACGCCCCAAAGACCTAATAGTTAAGCGCTTATGGAGTTTTTTTAAACAAGGCATTTCCGCAGCGCGAACAGAACGCCGCCTCGCTGTCGTGATCGCCTTTGGCGCACACCGGGCAGGGGCGCTGCTGGCGCTCGCCGCGCATGGCGTTGGCCAGCTCGGCGGTGAAAATGCCGGTGGGCACGGCGATGATCGAGTAACCGGTGATCATCACCAGCGCCGAGATCATCTGCCCCAGCGGGGTCTTGGGCACGATGTCACCGAAGCCCACGGTGGTGAGGGTGACGATGGCCCAGTAGATGCCCATGGGGATGCTGGTGAAGCCATGCTCGGGGCCTTCGATCACGTACATCAGGGTGCCGAACACGGTCACCAGGGTGGCCACGCTGAGCAGGAACACGATGATCTTCTGCCGGCTGCCGCGCAGGGCCGCCAGCAGGTAGTTGGCCTGGCTCAGGTAGGGCCGCAGCTTGAGCACGCGGAAGATGCGCAGCATGCGGATCACCCGCACGATCATCAGGTACTGGGCGTCGCTGTAGTAGATGGCGAGGATGCCCGGCACGATCGCCAGCAGGTCCACCAGGCCGTAGAAACTGAAGGCGTAGCGCAGCGGCCTGGGCGAGCAGTACAGGCGCAGCAGGTATTCTGCGGCGAAGATGCCGGTCAGGGCCCATTCGATGTTGGCGAACAGGCTGGCGTACTCGCGGTGCACGCTCTCGATGCTGTCGACCATCACCAGTACCAGGCTGGCGAGGATGATGAACAGCAGGGTGGTGTCGAAGCGCCGGCCGGCCACGGTGTCGCTGTGGAAGATGATGGTGTAGAGCTTTTGGCGCAGGGTGCGTTGGCTTTCCATAAGGTCCGGGTTCCTGAACATGGACCAAGCCTAGGGCGTTTAGCGGCGGCTGTGCAAGGTGCCCTCCGCCAGAGTGGCGCGGGCACCGGCGCGCACCAGCCAGCAGGCAAGGATGAACGGCGCGGTAAGCCCGGGCAGCGGCAGGCTGGTGAACCCCGGTTGCAGCAACAGCGCCAGGCCGATGGCCAGCACCGCCCGTAGCGGCTGGGCACTGAAGGCCAGCGCTGCCAGGGCCGGGTTGAAGCCATACAGGCCGGGCAGCGGCGGTTCGCCTTGCAGCCAGGCGAAGGCCAGCCCGGCAGCGGAGCCCAGCAGCGCCCAACGGGCGGCGCGGCGGTCGGCCAAGTAAAGGCCCAGGGCAATCAAGGCGCCGGCCAGGGGGCTGGGCAGCAGGAACACCTGGCCCAGGCCGGTGAGTACGTCGGGCAGGGCGAAGGGGTGGACGTCACCCGGTTGCGGTTTGATCCCCACGGCCAGGGCCCAGCCGGCCAGCACGAACGGCGCGGTGTAGGCGGGCAGGCAGGTGGGGCGGGCACAGTAGCTGAGCCAGCGCGCCAGCAGCAGGCTGCTGAGGCCGCTGGCGGCGATGATCAACAGGGGCAAGGTCAGGCCCAGCGGCAGCCAGTGGCTGAACAGCACGCCGATCAGCACGCCGTTGTAGCTGTATAGGCCGGCCTGGCGTTGCGCGCGCGGGTAACCGCGGCGTTGCGCGACGAGCAGGCCGCTGGCGGCGCCCAGCAGCGCGCCGCCCAGCAGCTGCGGGGCGCCCACCAGTATGGCCAGCAGGCAGCACAGGCCGCACAGCGGGTTGCGTTGCAGCAGCACCTGGCTGAAGCCGTTGAGCAGGGCGGTGGCCCAGTCGGGGCAGTGAGTTGGATGTCTTGCCATAGGTGCTCCTGTGGGAGCTGGCTTGCCAGCGAGCTTTTCGGCACCTCCAAAAACTCGCTGGCAAGCCAGCTCCCACAGCCTCGGTTTCTAGACCAGCGTTTCGATACGCAGCGAATTGGTGCTGCCCGGCTTGCCGAACGGCACCCCTGCGGTGATCACCAGCGTGTCGCCACGGCTGGCCAGCCCTTGCGCCTGGGCGATTTCCAGCGCCGTGGAGCACACTTCCTCCACCTGCCGCAGGCGGTCATTGACCACCGAACGCACGCCCCAGGCCACGCTCAGCTGCCGCGCCGTGGCCAGGTTGGGCGTAAGGTTGAGGATCGGTACCCGTGGCCGCTCGCGGGCGGCGCGCAGGGTCGAGGCGCCGGATTCGCTGTAGTTGACCAGCACCGCCACCGGCAGAATCCCGCTGATGCGGCGGATGGCGCAGCTGATGGCGTCCGACACGGTGGCCTCTGCCTGGGGCCGGCTGACGTCCAGTTGTGCCTGGTAGTCGGGGCCGCTTTCCACCTGGCGGATGATCTTGCTCATCATCTGCACCGCTTCCAGCGGGTAGTCGCCCGAAGCCGTCTCGGCCGACAGCATGACGGCGTCAGCGCCCTCGGCCACGGCGTTGGCCACGTCGGTGACTTCGGCGCGGGTGGGTGCGGGGGCAAAGCGCATGGATTCGAGCATCTGCGTGGCCACCACCACCGGCCGGCCCAGCGCGCGGCACACGGCGATGATGCGCTTCTGGATCTGCGGCACGGTCTCGGCCGGCACCTCCACGCCCAAATCGCCACGGGCCACCATGATCGCGTCGCTTAGCCGCGCGATCTCTTCCAGGTGCACCAGCGCCGAGGGCTTCTCGACCTTGGCCATCAGCCGCGCGCGGCCGCCGATCAGCTCGCGTGCCTCGATGATGTCCTCGGGGCGCTGCACGAACGACAGCGCCACCCAGTCCACCCCCAACTCCAGGCCGAAGCTCAGGTCGCGGCGGTCCTTGGCGGTCAGCGGGCTGAGCTCCAGCACCGCCTGGGGTACGTTGACGCCCTTGCGGTCGGACAGTTCGCCGCCGGCAATCACCTCGGTGTCGATGGCGTCGGCGTGCCTGGCGGTCACCTGCAGGCGCAGCTTGCCGTCGTCCAGCAGCAGGTCCATGCCCGGCTGCAGGGCAGCGATGATCTCGGGGTGCGGCAGGTTCACCCGGCGCGCGTCGCCGGGGCTGGTGTCGAGGTCCAAGCGGAACGCCTGGCCGCGGTGCAGCAGCACTTTGCCGTCGGCGAAACGGCCGACGCGCAGCTTTGGCCCTTGCAGGTCCATGAGCACGCCCAGGGGGGTGTTCAGCTGCGCTTCGACGTCGCGAATCCACTCCAGGCGCTGGGCATGATCGCCGTGCTCGCCATGGCTGAAGTTGAGGCGGAACAGGTTGACCCCGGCCAGCGCCAGTTGGCGGATGTCTTCCTGGCTACGGGTGGCGGGGCCCAGGGTGGCGAGGATCTTGGTGTTCTTGTAGGCGGTCATGGCGCGGTGGCCTCCAGAATCAGGATGGCGCGGAAGTCGTTGACGTTGGTGCGCGTGGGTTCGGTGAGCACCAGGTCGCCCAGCGCCTGGAAGTAGCCGTAGCCGTTGTTGTTGTCCAGCTCGGCGCTGGCGCTCAGGCCCAGCTGCGCGGCGCGGCGGTAGCTGCACGGGGTCATGACCGCACCGGCGTTGTCCTCGGAGCCGTCGATGCCGTCGGTGTCGCCGGCCAGCGCATAAATGCCGGGCTGGCCCTTGAGGCTCTCGGTGAGGCTGAGGAGGAATTCGGCGTTGCGCCCGCCACGGCCGTTGCCGCGCACGGTGACCGTGGTTTCGCCGCCGGACAGGATCACGCACGGCGCTGCCAGTGGCTGGCCGTGAATGGCGATCTGCCGGGCGATGCCGGCGTGCACCTTGGCCACTTCGCGCGACTCGCCCTCCAGGTCGCCGAGAATCAACGGGCTGAAGCCTGCGCTGCGCGCCTTCACGGCGGCGGCCTGCAACGACTGCTGCGGCGTGGCGATCAGCTGGAAGTGGCTGCGCGCCAGGCACGGGTCGTCGGCCTTGACGGTCTCCGATTCAGGGTTGTGCAGCCAGTCGCGCACGGCCGCTGGCACGTCGATGCTGTAGCGCGCCAGGATCGCCAGCGCCTGGGCCGAGGTGCTGGGGTCGGCCACGGTGGGGCCGGAGGCGATGACCGTGGCCAGGTCGCCGGGTACGTCGGAAATCGCGTAGGTGTGCACGGTGGCCGGCCAGCAGGCCTTGGCCAGGCGGCCGCCCTTGATGGCCGAGAGGTGCTTGCGCACGCAGTTCATCTCGCCAATGGTGGCGCCGGATTTCAGCAGCGCCTTGTTGATGGCCTGCTTGTCGGCCAGGGTGATGCCGGCGGCAGGCAGGGCCAGCAGCGCCGAGCCGCCGCCCGAGAGCAGGAAGATCACCCGGTCGCTTTCTGTGAGGTTGCTGACCAGTTGCAGCACGCGCTGGGCCACGGCCAGGCCGGCGGCGTCGGGCACCGGATGCGCGGCTTCCACCACCTCGATTTTCCGGCAGCTGGCGCCGTGGCCGTAGCGGGTCACCACCAGGCCGCTGACCTCGCCCTGCCAGCAGCGCTCGACCACTTCGGCCATGGCCGCTGCGGCCTTGCCGGCGCCAATGACGATCACCCGGCCGCTGCGGTCGGCGGGCAGGAAGGGTTCCAGCACCTGGCTTGGGTGGGCTGCGGCGATGGCCGTGGCGAACAGCTCGCGCAGGAAGGATTGCGGATCGACTGACATGGCAGGCTCCCGGAAGATTTCTTGTTGTTGGAGTGAGGTGTGGGAGCGGGCTGGCCAGCGAGCTTTTTGCGCCCCCGAAAAGCTCGCTGGCAAGCCAGCTCCCACAGGTCCTGCGATGTATCAGTTGTCGCGGATGCTGAAGTTGGCCATGTGTTCCAGGCCCTTGATCAGCGCCGAGTGGTCCCAGTTGCTGCCGCCCAGGGCGGCGCAGGTGCTGAACACCTGTTGCGCGTTGGCGGTGTTGGGCAGGTTCACGCCCAGCTCGCGGGCGCCTTGCAGGGCCAGGTTAAGGTCTTTCTGGTGCAGGCTGATGCGGAAGCCGGGGTCGAAGGTGCCCTTGATCATGCGCTCGCCGTGCACTTCGAGGATTTTCGACGAGGCGAAGCCGCCCATCAGCGCTTCACGCACCTTGGCCGGGTCGGCGCCATTTTTCGCCGCGAACAGCAGCGCTTCGGCCACGGCCTGGATGTTCAGGGCGACGATGATCTGGTTGGCGACCTTGGCGGTCTGGCCGTCACCGTTGCCGCCGACGCGGGTGATGTTCTTGCCCATGCTCTGGAACAACGGCAGGGCGCGGTCGAAGGCGTCCTGGTCGCCGCCGACCATGATGCTCAGCGTGGCGGCCTTGGCGCCCACTTCACCGCCAGACACCGGCGCGTCCAGGTACTGCGCGCCACGGGCGTTGACCTTGGCGGCGAAAGCCTTGGTGGCGGTAGGCGAGATGGAGCTCATGTCGATGACGATCTTGTTGCGGCTCAGGCCTTCGGCAATGCCCTGCTCGCGGAACAGCACGTCTTCCACCTGCGGGGTGTCGGGCACCATGACGATGATGAATTCCGCTTCCTGGGCCACGTCGCGCGGGTTGGCCAGGGCCACGGCGCCGGCGGCTACAAGGTCTGTGGGGGCTGCGTCGTGGTGGGTGGAGAGGAACAGTTGGTGACCTGCTTTCTGCAGGTTCTGCGCCATGGGCAGGCCCATGATGCCGGTGCCGAGGAATCCGATTTTTGCCATGGTATGAAGCCTCTTAATTATTTTTGTGAATGCGGCACTGTGGGAGCGGGCTTGCCAGCGAGCTTCTGGGGCCTCTGAAAAGCTCGCTGGCAAGCCAGCTCCCACAGGTGTCAGACGGCGTTATGCGTTTTGAGCCAATGCAAGCCAGCCTCGGTGCTGGTCAGCGGCTTGTACTCGCAGCCCACCCAGCCCTGGTAGCCGATCTTGTCCAGGTGCTCGAACAGGAAGCGGTAGTTGATCTCGCCGGTGCCCGGTTCGTGGCGGCCGGGGTTGTCGGCCAGTTGCACGTGGTTGATCTGCGGCAGGTGCGCTTGCAGCGTGCGCGCCAGGTCACCTTCCATGATTTGCATGTGGTAGATGTCGTACTGCAGGAACAGGTTGGCGCTGCCCACCTTGCCCTGGATCGCCAGGGCCTGGTCGGTGGTGGTCAGGTAGAACCCGGGGATGTCCAGGGTGTTGATCATCTCCATCACCAGGCGAATACCGGCGGCCTGCAGCTTGTCGGCGGCATATTTGAGGTTGGCGACGAAGGTGCTTTCCACCGTGGCGCAGTCCAGGCCCTGGGGGCGAATGCCCGCCAGGCAGTTGACCTGGGTGTTGCCCAGTACCTGGGCGTAAGCGATGGCCAGGTCCACGCCGGCGCGGAATTCCTCGACGCGGTCGGGGTGGCAGGCAATGCCGCGCTCGCCCTTGGCCCAGTCGCCGGCCGGCAGGTTGAACAGCACCTGGGTCAGGCCATGGGCCTGCAGTTGCGCCTTGATCTCGGCGGAGTTGAAGTCATACGGGAACAGGTATTCAACGCCACTGAAACCGGCATCGGCGGCAGCCTTGAAGCGGGCGAGAAAGTCCTGTTCGGTGAACAGCATCGACAGGTTGGCGGCGAAACGCGGCATGAAAGCCTCCTTGGAAATGTCAGTCGAGCAGCGAAATGGCGGTGGGGGCGTCGTTGCCGACCAGCGCCAGGTCTTCGAATTCGTTGACCGCGTTGATCTCGGTGCCCATGGAAATGTTGGTCACCCGTTCCAGGATGACTTCCACCACCACCGGTACCTTGAACTCCTCGATCAGCGCCTGGGCCTTGCGCAGCGCCGGCTGGATATGCGCCGGTTCGAACACGCGCAGGGCCTTGCAGCCCAGGCCTTCGGCGACGGCCACGTGGTCCACGCCGTAGCCGTTGAGCTCGGGGGCGTTGATGTTTTCGAAGGCCAGCTGCACACAATAATCCATCTCGAAGCCGCGTTGGGCCTGGCGGATCAGCCCCAGGTAGGAGTTGTTCACCACTACGTGGATGTACGGCAGGTGGAACTGCGCGCCTACCGCCAGCTCTTCGATCATGAACTGGAAGTCGTAGTCGCCGGACAGCGCCACCACCTTGCGGCTCGGGTCGGCCTTGACCACGCCCAGCGCCGCCGGAATGGTCCAGCCCAGCGGGCCGGCCTGGCCGCAGTTGATCCAGTGGCGTGGCTTGTACACGTGCAGGAATTGCGCGCCGGCGATCTGCGACAGGCCGATGGTGCTGACGTAGCAGGTGTCCTGGCCGAACACCTGGTTCATTTCCTCGTACACGCGCTGGGGCTTGACCGGCACGTTGTCGAAGTGGGTCTTGCGCTGCAGGCTGGCCTTGCGCTGCTGGCAGTCGGCGACCCAGGCGCTGCGGTCTTTCAGCTTGCCGGCGGCTTTCCACTCACGCGCCACTTCCAGGAAGCGGTCCAGGGCTGCGCCTGCGTCAGAGACGATGCCCAGGTCGGGGGTGAACACGCGGCCGATCTGGGTGGGTTCGATGTCCACATGAATGAAGCGGCGGCCTTCGGTGTAAACGTCCACGGAACCGGTGTGGCGGTTGGCCCAGCGGTTGCCGATGCCCAGCACCACGTCCGACTTGAGCATGGTTGCGTTGCCATAGCGGTGCGAGGTCTGCAGGCCGACCATGCCCACCATCAGCGGGTGGTCGTCGGGGATGGTGCCCCAGCCCATCAGGGTAGGGATGACCGGGATGCCGGTCAGCTCGGCGAATTCCACCAGTTTGGCGCTGGCGTCGGCGTTGATCACGCCGCCACCGCTCACCAGCAACGGGCGCTCGGCCTGGTCCAGCAGGGCCAGGGCTTTCTCGACCTGGGTGCGGCTGGCCGCCGGGCGGGTCACGGGCAGCGGCTCGTAGGCATCGATGTCGAACTCGATCTCGGCCATCTGCACGTCGAACGGCAGGTCGATCAGCACCGGGCCTGGGCGGCCCGAGCGCATTTCATAAAAGGCTTTCTGGAAGGCGTAGGGCACCTGGCCCGGTTCCAGCACGGTGGTCGCCCACTTGGTCACCGGCTTGACGATGCTGGTGATGTCCACGGCCTGGAAGTCTTCCTTGTGCAGGCGGGCGCGGGGCGCCTGGCCGGTGATGCACAGGATGGGGATGGAGTCGGCCGAGGCGCTGTACAGGCCGGTGACCATGTCGGTGCCCGCCGGGCCCGAGGTGCCGATGCACACGCCAATGTTGCCGGCCTTGGTGCGGGTATAGCCCTCGGCCATGTGCGAGGCGCCTTCTACGTGGCGCGCCAGCACGTGGTCGATGCCGCCGACCTTCTTGAGGGCCGAGTACAGCGGGTTGATGGCGGCACCGGGAATGCCGAAGGCGGTTTCCACACCTTCGCGGCGCATCACCAGAACGGCTGCATCGATTGCTCTCATTTTGCTCATGGTTTTGTGCCTCTTTGTGTTTTGTAATTGTATACAAGTGGCTTGTTTGTCGAGTGTATTCACGGCACCGGCTTCAGGTCAAACCCTTTTCGCTTTTGCCGAGGGATGGCGTTTACGGGCCATTGGTCGGGAATATTCGCAATATTGTATACAATAAAATTCTTATTTGTGCTCTATTTGTCGTGTCGATTTTTCATTCAAGAGGATCTGCCCATGACTGCCATTACCTTGGCCGCTGCCAACCGTCTCGCTGAACACGCCCTGGCCACGGGGCGCGACATCAATGCCGCGCCGCTCACCGTGGCGGTGCTGGACAGCGGCGGGCACCTGGTGAGCCTGCAACGCCAGGACGGTGCCAGCCTGCTGCGGCCCCATGTGGCCATCGGCAAGGCGTGGGGCGCCATCGCCCTGGGCAAGGGCTCGCGCCTGCTGGCGACGGACGCGCAGGCGCGCCCGGCGTTTTTTGCGGCATTGAATGGGCTGGGGCAGGGCGGGGTGGTGCCGGCGCCGGGCGGAGTGCTGATTCGTGATCAGCAGGGCGTGGTGATAGGCGCGGTGGGAATCAGTGGGGATGTGTCGGACGTGGATGAGCGGTGCGCGATCAGCGCGATCGAGGCGTTGGGCTGGGCGGCTGATGCGGGTGTGAGCGCATAAATTTGTGGGAGCTGGCTTGCCAGCGAGTTTTCTGGGGCGCCAAAAGCTCGCTGGCAAGCCAGCTCCCACAGGGCCTTTATGCGTCCGGCGTGCAGCCCTTCAACACCATGCGGATGATCGTTTGCGCCGCCGCTTCGTAATCGCTTTCGTCCAACCGCGCCTTGCCGGTGACCACGGCGATCTGCCAGTCGAAATCGGCATAGGTCTGGGTCGCCGCCCAGATGCTGAACATCAGGTGGTGGGCGTCGACGTGGGCGATCAGGCCGCGGTCGATCCAGCTCTGGATGCAGTCGATGTTGTGCTTGGCCTGCAGGTTCAGTTGCTCTACCTGGTCGGCGCTCAGGTGCGGGGCGCCGTGCATGATCTCGCTGGCGAATACCTTGGAGGCTGCCGGCAGGTCGCGGGAAATACGGATCTTCGAGCGGATGTAGCCACTGAGTACCTCGAACGGGTCGCCTTCGGGGTTGAACGGCGTCGACGCCGCCAGGATCGGCTCGATAATGCTTTCCAGTACCTCGCGGTACAGGTTTTCCTTGGACTTGAAGTAGTAATAGACGTTGGGCTTGGGCAGCCCGGCCTTGGCCGCGATGTCGCTGGTCTTGGTGGCGGCGAAGCCCTTGTCGGCAAATTCTTCGCTGGCCGCGCGCAGGATCAGTTCTTTGTTGCGCTCGCGAATGGTGGTCATAAAGCCGATGATTCCTTGCCTGCAGGGGCGGTGCGGCATGGTAGCACCGCGTCCAACCGCCGCTCAACAGCGGCTGGGCGCGGTGGGCAGGGCAATGCCGACAGGGTATGCTCGCGCTCAACGAACATGAAGCATGGGAATGATTCTTATGGCAGGAAGCAGTCTGCTGGTATTGCTGGACGACATCGCCGCAGTGCTCGACGACGTCTCGGTGATGACCAAGGTCGCGGCCAAACAGACCACCGGCGTGCTGGGTGACGACCTGGCGCTGAACGCCCAGCAGGTCACCGGCGTGCGCGCCGAGCGCGAATTGCCGGTGGTGTGGGCGGTGGCCAAGGGCTCGCTGCGCAACAAGGTCATCCTGGTGCCGGCGGCCCTTGCCATCAGCGCCTTTGCGCCCTGGGCGGTGACGCCGCTGTTGATGGTGGGCGGCGCGTACCTGTGCTTCGAGGGCTTCGAGAAAGTTGCCCATCCGTTGCTGCACGGCAAGGACGAAGACCAGGCCGAACATGCCGCCCTCAGCGAGGCCGCCGCCAACCCGGCGGTGGACCTGGTGGCCTATGAAAAGGACAAGATCAAGGGTGCAGTGCGCACTGACTTCATCCTGTCGGCGGAAATCATTGCCATTACCCTGGGTATCGTCGCCGAGGCGCCGTTGATGCAGCAGGTGATCGTGATGAGCGGCATCGCGCTGGTGATGACCGTTGGCGTCTACGGCCTGGTGGGCGCCATCGTCAAGCTGGATGACCTGGGGCTATGGATGACCAAGCGCCAGGGCGGGGTGACCCGCGCGGTGGGCGGCGGCATTCTGCGCGCGGCGCCGTACATGATGAAGACTTTGTCGGTGGTGGGGACGGCGGCGATGTTCCTGGTGGGCGGCGGTATTCTGGTGCATGGCATCGCGCCGTTGCACCATTGGGTGGAAAGCGTGGGCGGCAGCGTGACCATGGCGCTGATCAATGGCGTGCTGGGTGTGGTGGCGGGTGCATTGGTGCTGGGTGTGGTCAGCGTTGCCGGCAGGGTCTGGAGCGCCTTGCGGCGCTGACGCAGCCTTCGGCAGCTGCTACGTGGCCCCACCGTATTTCATGACCACGAGGAATGACATCCCGCCGATTCCTCGTTTGCGGCCCTGAGCGGCAGGGTTCGATACTGGGCCATCCGCCCTGTACGAGCCCGCAACCCGTGACCGATATCACCTACCGCTTCGCCCCCGCCTTCCAGGCGCCCACCGGTTCGGCGATCCGCGAGCTGTTCAAGTACCTGTCGCTGCCCGGCATGATCTCGTTCGCCGGCGGCTACCCGGCTACTTCTTTCTTCGACCAGCCCAACCTTGCCATCGCGGCCGAGCGCGCCCTGCGCGACAACCCGGTGGACTGCCTGCAATACGCCGCCACCGACGGCCTGCCGCTGCTGCGCGAGCAGCTGGCGGCGTTGATGGCGCGGCGCGGGGCGCCAGTGGCGGTGGATGAATTGATGGTGACCACGGGCTCGCAGCAGGGCCTGGACCTGTTGATCAAGGTGCTGCTCAGCCCCGGTGAGCGGGTGCTGGTGGAGCGGCCTACCTACCCGGCGGCGCTGCAGGCGTTCCGCCTGGCCGGCATGCAGGTGGACAGCGCCGCCACCGACGCTCACGGCTTGGATACCGAGCGCCTGGCCGAGCAGTTGGCGGCGCACCCAGGCGGCATTCGCCTGCTGTACTGCGTGCCGACCTTTGCCAACCCCACGGGTGCCTGCCTGCCCCTGGAGCGGCGGCTGGCGTTGCTGCAGCTGGCCGCCGAGCACGATTTCCTGATCATCGAGGATGACCCCTACGGCGCCCTGCGCTTTGCCGGTGCGCAAGTGCCGTCGTTGCTGGCGCTGGCCGCCCAGGTCGACGGCGCGGCCGGCCGGGTGGTGCACTTGTCCAGCCTGTCCAAGGTGGTGGCGCCGGGCTTGCGCATCGGCTGGTTGATTGCGCCGGCGCCCATTCGCCAACGCTGCGTGATTGCCAAGCAGACGGTCGACCTGTGCACCGCGCCATGGGCGCAGCAGGTCGCCGCGCTGTACCTGGCCGCTGGCGCGCTGGAGCGGGCGCTGCCGGGGCTGGCCCAGGGCTACGGGGACAAATGCGCGCGCATGCTCGCAGGGCTCGAAGGCCTGGCGGACGTATTGGAGGTGTCGCCGCCACAGGGCGGGATGTTCATCTGGGGGCGTTGTCGCGGTGGGGTGGATGCCACGCAGCTGTTGCAGCGCGCCATCGAGCAGCGGGTGATGTTCGTGCCGGGCAGTGCGTTTTTCGCCCAGGCCCCCGACGCCAGCAGCCTGCGGTTGTCGTTCGCCGCGCCGTCACTGGAACAGATCGATGAAGGGCTGGTGCGCCTGGGACGGTCGTTCGGCTGACCGCCCCGGCACCGGTGTCGCTTAGAAGAACACTTTCAGCAGGAAGCTGGCGGTGTTCTGGTTGGTTTCGAAGCTGTGGGTGCTTTCGATGCCGTACTTGTCTTTCCAGTAGTCGTATTCGAAACCGACGTACAGGGTTTTCTCGTTCCAGTTCAGCGCCTTGCCCAGGTCATACTTGACCTGCGGGTTGAAGTGCAGGTTCTTGTGGTAGTCGCCGTTCTTGTTCGAATCGCTGCCGATGACCCAGTCCATGTAGCCATCGATCAGGATGTCGGACTTGCCCACTGGGATGGTGTAGGACCATACCGGGGTGATCTGCCAGACGTTGTTGCCGGCGCGGTCGCCGTCGACGATGCGGTCGTAGAAGTTCAGCTGGAAGTAGTCGAAGCCCGGGATGTTCAGGTCGAAGCCCGGGCCGATCAGGTAGGACTCTACATCACCCTCGCCGAACTCGTAGGTCATGGCCAGGAGCACGTCCTTGACCGGGCCAAAGCCGATTTGCTGGCCGAAGATCTTGCTGGCCGACAGGCGTGGGCTGAATTCGCCATACAGGGTGTTGTTGCCGACGCCGGAATCTTTCTTGCCGTTGTAGAAGATGTTGTCCACGAACAGGAAGTTGTCACCGTACTTCCAGCTGTCGGCGTGTTCGAACGTGATGGTCTGCTGGTTCTCGGGGTTGACCTTGAAGTTTTGCCCGTACAGGTAGGTCAGGCTGTTGCTCTGCCACTGCAGCCAGCCGCCGTCGTCGGCCATGGCCTGGCCCCCGGCCGTTAAGCTTGCGGCCACCATCAGGCTCGAAAGAGTGCGTTTCATTGGTTAGCTCCCAGGTTTGATTTCAGTCTGTTTTTCTAAGGTGGCGCTCTGTGGCGGCGCCTTTTTTGGTTGCGTTAAAAGTCGTCCAACCGGTCAACTTCCTCTGCGGCGCAACTGAGTTAGCAAGAGCCTTGCCAAGGCCGACGCACAGCCAAAGAAATCCCGTCGGCTGCTGTGAATAGCAGTCGAAAGTGGTTCGATTGGCTGCAAACGGCGACGCGGCAGGGCAGGGGGCCCAGTCTTGTACAAGAGGTCAGCTTTATCGGGGAAAAAATCCCCCCGGTTTTACGCGGGCGCGCAGATTACTGACTCACGCGGCGCGGCTCAAGTGCTCCGTTACAGAGCAGGCCCAGCAAAAGTGGGGCACTCGGTCAGCTTTTCGACCGGCGCCCCCCCAAGATCAATGCTGATGCGCCGCCCTGGACAGGGCTTCGCGCTCGGCGCCGCCGAGCACATTGAACAGCAGGTTGAGCAGCACCGCGCTCAACGTCGCCATGGCGATGCCGCTGTGGGTGATGGGGCCCATCCAATCCGGCAGCTGGGAAAAGAACTCCGGCCGCACCACCGGGATCAGCCCCATGCCGATGCTCACCGCCACCAACAGCTGGTTGCGGCGGTCGCCGATGTCGGCTTCCTGGAGGATCTTGATGCCGGTGGCCGCCACCATGCCGAACATGGCAATGGCCGCGCCGCCCAGCACCGCAGGTGGAATGGAGGCCACCAGGAAGGCGGCCTTGGGCAGCAGGCTGAGGGCAATGAGGAAGCCGCCAGCCACCACCGTCACCGAACGGCAGCGCACGCCGGTCATCTGCACCAGGCCGATGTTCTGGGCGAACGAGGAGTGGGTGAAGGTGTTGAAGAAGCCCGCCGCGAACGAGGCGGCGGCGTCGCACAGCAAGCCACGACGGAGCATGCCGGGGGTGACTTCACGGTCGGTGATCTTGCCCAGGGCCAGGAACATGCCGGTGGACTCGACAAAGATGATCACCACCACCAGGCACATGGACAGCACCGGCGCCAGGCTGAAGGTGGGCATGCCGAAGTGCAGCGGCGTGACCACTTGCAGCCAGGGCGCGGTGGCCAGGCCGGACAGGTCGACCATGCCGATCAGCCCGGAAATGAGGTAGCCCAGCAACATGCCGATGAGCACGGCAATGTTGACCCAGAAGCCGCTCATGAAACGGTGGATCAGCAGGATGGTGGCCAGCACCAGCCCGGCGACGATGAGGTAGATGGGCGAGCCGAACTGCACTGCCTTGGCGCCGCCACCGGCCCAGTTCACCGCCACCGGGAACAGCGACAGGCCGATCGAAGTAATGACCGTGCCGGTGACCAGCGGTGGGAAGAAACGCACGATTTTCGACATGAACGGGGCGATGATCATGCCGAAGAAGCCGGCGGCGATGGTTGCGCCGAAGATGCCCGGCAAGCCCACGCCCTGCATGCCGGCCATGGCCACCATGCTGCCGACGGCGGCGAAGCTGGCGCCCATCATCACCGGCATGCGGATGCCCAAGGCGCCGATGCCCAGCGACTGCACCACGGTGGCAACGCCGGCCACCAGCAGGTCGGCGTTGATCAGGAAGGCGATTTCCTCACGGGAAAGGCCGGCGGCCTGTCCGATGATCAGCGGCACCGCGATGGCGCCTCCATACATCAGCAAAACATGTTGCAAACCCACCAGAATCAGTTGCAGCAACGGCAGGGGCTGTCGTGGTGGCGCAGCAGGGATGCGCGCGTGGATTGACTCGGACATGCAACACCTCAAATCTTGTTTTTATTTTTCGGTTAGCAGTACCCGTAGCAGCTGCCGCCAGGCGGCGTCCGGCAGCCGCACGGTGGCGTGGCCGGACGCCGCCTGGCGGCAGCTGCTACGAACGATCCATCAGTTGGTTTGCGCTCCGTTGGCGATCCACTGGCCCACCAGGTTGCGCTCGTCCTGGGTCATCTGGGTGATGTTGCCCAACGGCATGATCTGGCTGGCCACGGCCTGCGCCTGGATGCGCGGGGCCAGCTGCTGGATCTGCTGCGGGGTGTCGAACATGATCCCGGCAGGCGCGGTGGAGAACAGCGGGCTGGTCGGCTTGGCCGAGTGGCACACCGCGCAGCGCTCCTGGATCACCCCGTGCACCTTGTCGAAGTCCACCGGGTTGCTGGCCTGGGCCGGCTGTTCAGCGGGCGCGGCTGCAGGTGCGGCCGGCATTTCGTCGGCGCGCTTGCCGCCGATGGCGGTGCCCGGCAGCGGCTGGTACTCGATGGCCGGTGCCTTGGCCACGTCGGCGCTGTTGCCCATTTGCATGGGGCCGGTGACGAACGCCAGGCAGATCATGCCCAGGGCGCCGGCAGGCAGGGCCCAGGCGAACTTGTGGCTGTTGTGGCGGGTGTTGAAGTAGTGGCGCACCACCACGGCCACCACGGCGATGCCGGCCAGGATCAGCCAGTTGTAGTGGCTGCCGTAGGTGCTGGGGAAGTGGTTGCTGATCATGATGAACAGCACGGGCAGGGTGAAGTAGTTGTTGTGGCGCGAACGCAGCAGGCCCTTGGCCGGCAGGGTCGGGTCGGGCGTGCGGTTCTCGGCGATGGCCGCCACCAGTGCGCGCTGGGCGGGCATGATGATGCGGAACACGTTGCCGACCATGATGGTGCCGATGATGGCGCCGGTGTGCAGGTACGCACCGCGGCCGCTGAACACCTGGCTGAAGCCATAGCAAGCGGCGATGATCAGTACGAACAGCACCAGGCCCAGCAGGCCCGGGCGCTTGCCCAGGGGCGAGTCGCACAGTTGGTCGTAGATGAACCAGCTGGCGACCAGCGCACCGACGCCGATGGCAATGCCTTCCGGCCCGCTGAGGGTGCTGCCGGGGGCCAGCAGGTAAAGCAAGGGGTTGGAGTAGAACACCACGCACAGCAGCACGATGCCCGACATCCAGGTCCAGTAGGCTTCCCATTTGAACCAGTGCAGGTTGTCCGGCATGGTCGGCGGGGCCAGCTTGTATTTTTCCAGGTGGTAGATGCCACCCCCGTGAATGGCCCACAAGTCACCGCTCAGGCCCTCACGCGGGTTGGCGCGATTGAGGTTGTTCTCCAGCCAGACGAAATAGAAGGATGCGCCGATCCAGGCGATCCCCACGATCATGTGAATCCAGCGCACGCCCAGATTCAGCCACTCCATCAGATGTGCTTGCACAGTTCTAACCTCTTGCCGTGCCACTGCGGTGCAATGGCCGGCCTTCTCTTATTGGTGGGGGGCGAGGACCAGCAGCTCGTCCTCATTGAAGAAATGCTCATCGCAGTTATTGCCAGTGCCACTGCGATCAACCACCAGGAAGTCATCCCGCTTTTCGATCGTCAGCACCGGGTGGTGCCAGACGCCGCGATGGTAATTGATGCCCTGCCTGCCATTGGTAATGAAGGCGCGGACCAAGCCTGATACAGGTGCATCGCCAAGTGGCGCGACCACGATCAGAAAGGGGTTGCCCAGCAGCGGCACGAAGGCCTGGCTGCCCAGCGGGTGGCGCTCCAGCATGTGCACGGTCAACGGCATGTCCAACACGTCGGCGCGGAAGATGCTGATGATCGCCTTGTCGTCGGGCGTGGCGGTCTCGACCGTGGCCAGACGATGGAAACGCATGGTCGAGCCGTTGTTGATCATGAAGTGGTCGCTGCCATCGGTTTCGATCACGTCACCGAAGGGGGCGAAGGCTTCTTTTGTCAGGGGCTCGATCACTAGTGTGCGCATTGTTCTATCTCTGAATTCGCTGTAATCGCGTAGCAGCTGCCGCAGGCGGCGTCCGGCCGTTGCACCGGTGTGCCTGGGGACGCAGCCTTCGGCAGCTGCTACGGGGTGGGTGTTACTTGGCGACCTTGCCCAGCACGCGCAAGCGGCTCACGCCACCGTCCGGGAACACGTTCAGGCGGATGTGGGTGATGGGCCCCAGGTCCTTGATCTGCTCCTGGAAGCTGTGCTCCTGGTGCATCTGCAGTTTCTGGCTGGTCAGCAGCTCGCGCCAGAACAGGCTCTGGGTCTCGATCTGGCTGTCGGTGCCGCCCTTGACGAAGGCGCCCTGGATCGAGCAGCTGTCGGGGTAGTTGCCCTTGAAGTGCAGGGTGTCGACGATCACTTGCTCGACGGTGCCGGCGTGGCCCAGGGCGACGATCACCCAGTCATTGCCTGGCGTGCGGCGGCGCGCGGTTTCCCAGCCGTCGCCCATGTTGATGCCACGGCCCGGGTTGAGGATGTTGCTCATGCGCCCGAAGTGCTCGTCGGAGCAGGCCAGGGCGCGGCCACCATTGAGGGCGCTGGCCAGGTCGACCTGTTCGTTGTCGCCGGTGGCCGACCAGTCGCGGAACGGCACGCCGTACACGCGCAGGCGCGCCACGCCGCCGTCCGGGTAGATGTTGAAGCGCAGGTGGGTGTAGGCCTGGGCGTCGTTGATTTCGTGGTAGTGGTGGCTGTTGCCTGCAAGCTCCACCGCCGGCAGCACTTCAGTCCACTGGGTGGCGTCGGTGGGGTCGCCGTCGGCGACGAAGCAGCCTTCCAGCGAGGCCGAAGGCGGGTAGTTGCCGGTGAAGAACGAGGTGTCGATGTCCACGCCCTTGATCGAACCCGGCACGCCCAGGCGGATCACCGCGCTGTCGTAGCCTTCGAAGCGTTTGCGGCGCGATTCCCAGCCGTCCATCCATTTGCCGTTGTCGTCGAACACGCCTTCCTTCCACACCGCGGGGGTGGGCTGGAACAGGCGGTTGACGTCGGCGAACCAGTCGTCGGTGACCGAGATGGCCTTGGTGCCCAGGCGCGCGTCGGCCAGGTTGACGAACTTCTCGAAGGGTGCGGCGTATGCTTTCATTTTTTCTTGTCTGCCTTGAATGAGTGGCTGGGGAGGCTTGCGGGGCCCTGGGTGCACTCGGTTGGTCCTGGGTGCGCTCGGGCCAGGCTCGCTATAGGGTCAGTAAGCGGAACAGGGCAATCTTGTTGATCTGCGCCAGGGCTTCCTTGAACTCGGCCTCGACCGAGTTGTGGATACGCACCTCGAACGCGGCGAGGATCTGATGCCGGTTGCTGCCTTTCACTGCCATGATGAAGGGGAACTTGAACTTGGCCTTGTAGGCGTCGTTCAACTCCGTGAAGCGCTGGAACTCTTCGGTGGTGCATTGGTGAATACCGGCGCCGGCCTGTTCGTTGGTGCTGGCTTCGGTCAGTTCGCCCTGGACGGCAGCCTTGCCGGCCAGGTCGGGGTGCGCGTTGATCAGTGCCAGTTGGCTTTCGTGATCGGCGCTCAACAGGATGTCGCTCATGCGCTGGTGCAGGGTTTCGACCTGGTCCAGTTCGGTGCCCTGGCCCAGGTCGTAGGCTTTTTCAGCCACCCATGGCGAGTGTTCGTAGATGTCGGCGAAGGCGGCGACGAAGGCGTCGCGGCCCAGGGCCGACGGCTTCAGGGTCTGGAAAGCGGTCATTGCGCGGCCTCTGGCGTGCAGGGGTGGGTTTCGTGCCAGTGGCGGGCGATGTCGACGCGGCGGGCGAACCACACCTGCTCGTGGCCTTTCACGTAGTCGATGAAGCGCATCAGCGAAGCGAGGCGGGCAGGGCGGCCGATCAGCCGGCAATGCAGGCCGATGGAAAGCATCTTCGGCGCTTCGGCACCCTCGGCGTACAGCACGTCGAAGGCGTCCTTCAGGTATTCGAAGAAATCGTCGCCCTTGTTGAAGCCCTGCACCTGGGTGAAGCGCATGTCGTTGGTGTCCAGGGTGTAGGGAATCACCAGGTGCGGCTTGCCGGTGGGGTTGTTGCTTTCCCAATAGGGCAGGTCGTCGTCGTAGGTGTCGGAGTCATACAGGAAACCGCCTTCTTCCATCACCAGGCGGCGGGTGTTGGGGCCGGTACGGCCGGTGTACCAGCCCAGCGGGCGCTCGCCGCTGATTTCGGTGAGGATGCGGATCGCTTCGAGCATGTGCTCGCGTTCCTGGTTTTCATCCATGTACTGGTAGTCGATCCAGCGGTAGCCGTGGCTGCAGATCTCGTGGCCGGCATCGACCATGGCGCGGATCACGTCAGGGTGGCGTTGGGCGGCCATGGCCACGGCGAAAATGGTCAGCGGGATGCCCGCTTCCTTGAATACTTTCAGCACGCGCCACACGCCGGCACGGCTGCCGTATTCGTACAGCGATTCCATGCTCATGTTGCGCTCGCCCTGCAGTGGCTGGGCAGCCACCATCTCGGACAGGAAGGCTTCGGATTCCTTGTCGCCGTGGAGGATGTTGCGCTCGCCACCTTCTTCGTAATTGAGCACGAACGACAGGGCAATGCGCGCATTGCCAGGCCAGCGAGGGTGGGGCGGGTTGGGGCCGTAACCGATCAGGTCGCGTGGGTAATCAGCGCTCACTGCTTGCATCCTTCTTCGCGTCATTAGGGTGGCGGGTGGCCCCGATGAGGTTGGCGACCCGGCGATGGAATGATTGTATACAACTTTATGATCGATTTGTAAGCCTGTTTTTTCCCAATCATCGCCTTCGATGGTCAGTTTCTTTCCTTGCAAAATACTTGCCTGACTGGTCAGGTATTTGACTGATCGGTCACGTAGCGCTTGCATTACCGGGCTTATCCCCTGTTTGGAGGGGCTGCGCAGGGGCGTCGAAAAAAGGTCGCAAATATTGTGTACAATTTTATTTGAAAATGTCTTAATGTTGTTGTGTTGGATGCCTTGGCCGCCCTGAAATGGTGCGTAGGGCTTCGGAAAACCGGATGAAGTGAGGCACGAGACGCAAATGGGACGTTTGACTACGCATGTGCTGGACGCCGCCCACGGCTGCCCCGGCAGCTCGATCAAGGTCGAGCTTTATCGCGTCGAGGGCCAGCAGCTGGAATTGGTGGCCCAGGCGCTGACCAACAGTGATGGCCGTTGTGACGCACCGCTGTTACAGGGTGATGACTACCGCAGCGGCGTGTACCAGCTGCAGTTCGCTGCCGGCGACTACTACCGCGCCCGTGGCGTGGCCATGCCTGACCCGGCGTTCCTGGACGTGGTGGTGCTGCGGTTCGGCATCAGTGCCGAGCAGGATCATTACCACGTGCCGTTGCTGCTCTCGCCTTACAGCTACTCGACTTACCGCGGCAGCTGAGCTGCGCGCGCTCCTTCGTTGGTACCTCTTGCCCGCCCACACTGCGGGCTTTTTTTATTCTTCACGAAACGTCGGGTCGGGAAATCACGCTCCTGTGGAAACGGGGTATGTAACTACCGCAGGTAGGGCTCTGGGCTCCGGCTCAATGGGGGCTTCCCCCTAGAGGAGCCATACCCATGAACGATACCTTCCAACACCTTCAGGCTACCGGCCAGGCCATCGACGCGAACATGCACGCCATGCCCAGGTTTACCGCCTGGGCCCGAGCGCGCTTTGCCAGCGCCGTGCACTGCGCTTTCGCCCCCGCTATCGTCGAAATCGACCTGGCCAGCGTGCGCACGCCCGACAGCCAGCAGAGCTTGGCCCAGGCACTGTTCCAGCGCATCGCCGGTACCTACGTCAGCTACGATGCCTCGGCGTCGACGTTGTGCTGGCGCGACGACACGCCGGTGCCAGGCCGCTCGGGCGTGGACCTGGAGCGCTTGCTCGACGCGGTGGTCGTGGATCTGGCGGCTGATTTTCGCGAGGCACTGGAAGCGTTCTGGACGCCGGAAACCGAGCAAAGCATGGCCGTGCAGGCCCGCGAGCTGATGATCGGGCTCTCTACCCTCAAGGGGGTCAAGGGCCATTGGCGGCAGATCGACCATGACCAGGTGCTCAAGGCATTCCAGCAGCCCGCCCAGGCAGGGCTGTTCAGCGTGCAATTGAAACTGCCCGACGGTTCGGTTCGACCGCTGGCTGGGGTGCTGCTGGTCACCTCCAGCGCCGATGCCGGCGCCCCCACCGCCGCCGGCCCGGCGCCTGGCCGAGTGCAGGTGTATGTGCCCGGGCTGGGCTGGGACGTGGCCAGGCAGGGCCTGTTTGCCTACCTGGATGCCTGGCTCGAGCCGCCGATGTGGCAGCAGGTCGGCCTGCTGGCAAGCATTGACCAGCGGGAGCTGCCGCCCCTGCACGACTGGACATGGGAATGCCTGCCCCTGACCCTCAGCCCCGAAGCGGGTGCCGTAGCGGCTGCCCGTCGACAGCACCGGGTGGATGCGGCGAGCGTGTTGCGAACCACCGGCATTGCCGATGCTCAACAGCTCGACCTCGCCTTGGCCAGGGTCATCCCCGGGCTGGGGGCCAGCGCGGCGCTAGACCTGCACCAGCGATCCCTCGCCGCCAAGGCCCTGCGCGCCGCCGTGCCGGAGTGGTTCAAGCACGCAAGTCCCGAACAGGTGGAGGTTCACGACCGCAAGCAGGCCCTGTGCCTGGTCGAGCTGGAAGCGCTGCAGGCCGAGTTGGGAGAGTACGCTGGGTGGCCACTGTTCCTGCGTGAGCGCCTGGCCCGCGCGGTGAAGACGGCGACCGGCGTGGTGTTGGAGCCTGAGCACCTGTTGTTGACTATCCAGCGCCAGGTGGAAAAAGCCGTCGACAAGGTGGTGACGGTCAAGTCGCTGTACGACCTCGGCGCCCATGGCCTGCCGGCTGGGGACGAGCAGGACGACGCCGATTTCATCCAGCACACCACCTTGAGCTATCACGGCAAGCCGCTGCCGGCCCAGTGGTCGGCACTGACGCCCAAGGCGCTGGCCCAGGTACTGGCGCCCCTGCAATTGGCGGTTACCTACGCCAATACTGTGGCCAGCGCCTGGGGCGAGCCTGCCCGCCGGTGTGGCCGTGGCCTGTTCTTCGCGCGCCTGGACTACCTGGCGTGGCAGGCATTGATGCGCAAGCACCTCACCCAGCCGCAGTATGATGATGTCCTGGCCGCCTGCCTGGGCCGGGACGTGCTGTGCACGCTGCATCGCCTGAGCATTAACAGCATTGTCGTGCCCAGCGCGCTGTTGGTGCGCCGCATGGGCAGTGACGGCACGCTCCAGGCGCTGTACCTCTATACCCCCGACGCCCCGGACGGCAATGCCTGGCGCGTATTCGCCAACGGCCAGCAACTGGGCCTGGCGGTGCTGGGCTGGGCCGCGCGCAAGGCCATGCGTGACTACCTGCTGAGGGGGCTGCTGCCCATCGACGGCAAACTGTTGCAGGCATTCCTGGAGCAAGAGGCAACCCAGCCCGAGGCCGGCTTCCGCAGCGTGCAGGTCAGCGAGCAGGTCGCGCTCAAGGCGGCCATGACCACGGCGGTGGACCTGCACCTGGCCGGGGAAGCCGCGACGCTGCCTGCCTGGCATCGCACCGCCAGCGCCGAGCAGTTGCGTGAATGGGCGCGCCTCGAGGCGCAGTTGGCGGTGACCCTGGAGTGTCACCAGCAGCCGCGGTTCCAGGCGCAGTCGTTCGAGGCCTTCAGCCACGCCGAAGCCAAGCGCGCGTTCAATACCCTGCAAGGCACCCCAGGGGGCGAGGTCGACCCCGACCAGGTATTCGTCACCCTGTATGGCGAGCGTAAAAGCTACACCGCCTGGTACATCGCCGGTTTCGATGAGGCCACCAATCTGCTGCATGACGACGAGATGGAGATCGAGGCGCCCTGGGGCGTGGAGGTGTCGAGAATACCTGCCCGCGGCTTTGGCCGCTCGGTAGCCAGCACCCAGGTGGTCAAGCGCTTCTGCGCCAGTGTCGAGCAACACTTGATCGGCGATGACGCCCCGCACAGGGACGCGCATCGCACCCTCCGCACGCAGTTGCTACGCTTGCAGCTCCAGCGTGCGGCACTGATGGCGCTGCTGCAGGCCCGCGTCGACCAGCGCCAGTACCAGTGGCTCATCGCGACCGCCGACAGCCTGCACGCGCACGATGCCGCCACCCGCGCTCGCCACCCGGTACACGAGTTGGTGTTCACCGACACCCATTACACGGCGCTGCAGAAGCTGGCGAGTTGGGTCCTGTATGTAGACGAGCTGCTGGCCACCCGCAGTGAGGTGGATGGCGTCTACGTGGTCAAACAGGGCGACGAGGCCTTCCTGCTGCTGCCCGACGCCCCGGACGGCGTCGAACTGCGCGCGCTGGCGAATTTTGCCGGCGACCTCGACAGCGACGAGCATCGTTTCAACCTGGCCCATGCCGAGCCGCAAGACAGCGACTGGCGCTTGTCCGCCGACTTCCCCGGCGACCGCGCTAGCCAGAGCCTCAAGGCCTACTTCCTCAAGCGCGTGGGGTTGAAGGTGCAGGGCCGCCTGGCGGACCAGCTGGACGCGTTCCTGTACGGCATGAGTCACGGCCCGCAGCTAGGCGCGGCCATTACCCAGCCCGGCGTGACCTTCTTCGACCAGCGCGTGAAGCGCTCGGTGAAACGCATCGAACACCAGTACCCGGTGGCCGAGCAGTTGCAGATTTTCCGTGAGGCGTGGGTGTGGGTCGAGGTAGGCATCAGCCTGGCCCTGTTGCCGTTCCCGCCGGCGGCGTTGGCGGCGGGCGCGCTGTTTGCCATCAAGGACCTGCTGTTGGCCATCGACGCCTACCAGGCAGGCGACCCTGAGGGCGCAAAGCAATACCTGCTGGGCGCGGTGCTCAATGGCCTGGGGGCCCTGGCCGACGGCGCCCAGTTGCTGAAGGTGATGGCGGCGGCACGTGGCGCTGCTGCTTTGAACAAGACCGCTGCGTTACTGGGCGACGCAGCCAATAGCAGCATCGACAGCCGCTTTGCCCTGGCACACGAGCCCAAGGGCATGACCTTGGTGACCACAGGGGAGTACGTGGGCACCTACCTCGGCGCCACCGGCGACAACGGCTTGCCCACGCGCTATGTGCGCCCCAAGGATGGCGACGGCAGCCTGTACCGGTTCGAGAAGACGGGTGCCGACGGTTACCACGACTATCGGCTGGTGCCATCGCCCCAGGGGGCCTTCGTGGCGTCACGGCCTATGGTGGAGCGTGGGGTGGACGGTGCCTGGTATTTCTCGCGGGGCCATCTGTTGGGCGGTGCACCTCGCCGGCTGCCGGCACAGATGACGCGGGCACGGGTGATTCATTCGGTGCTCAACGGCCTTGAGTATCCCGAGCGGGTGCGCCTCTTCGGCCCCTTGGCCGAGGCTGCCCCCACGCAGATATGGCAGACATTCCAGTTCGACCGCGTCATCAGCCTGGACGTGGAAGCGCTGATGGTCAGCTACATGCGCCAGCACCGTACGCTGCCACCCTGGGCCGATCAATTCGTCCGGCCCATCATGGACACCCCACATACCATGGTGAACCGGCGATACCCCATGACCCCGCAGGCGTGGAACAGCATCCAGGGGCACTTTGCGTTTCCGCCGGCCGACTATGCGCCTCGAATGACCGAGCTGGCGCTGTCCATCGAAATCTTCGGCCATGTACCCGACTGGGCCCTGCCTTACGTGATCAACAGCTTCGGCATACCGGCGGATGCCGTGCCGGCGCACCTGCACAGGTTGCTGCAGGATGCGGTGCCGCGCCGGGTATTGGTTGCCAGGCGCCTCAAGGCACCGGAGACGCCGCAGGGCAGCAGCTCATCCTCCGGCTCAAGTGGTTCGGTGGGTTCCCTGGAGGACCTGGGGGGCGATTATGTGCCGCTGGACGATCTGCCGACGCCAGAGTCGCTGTCGCCGGGTTCCCCCGGCTCGTCCGCGTCCCTCGAGGATCTGGCCCTGACACCCGTGCCGCTGGACGAGCTGCCGGTGCCGGAGCTGTTCCTGCCAAGCCTGGACCTTGAGGGGCAGACGTTCTACCGGCTCGAGCTGATGGCCTCGCAGGTGGGCGAATCCACGACCTGGATGCAACTGCCGGCGGACGGGGCCTCTGCCGTGGAACGCTTCGAGCGGCGCACACCCTTGCACCTGGTGTTGCACAGCGATGGCTTCTCCGAGGCGCAGCCTTGGTTCCCCACGCCCATTGTCGATGAGTTGCGCCTGCGCGTGCCGGGCATAGAGCCTGAGTCCAGCGCCAGGCTGGCCCAGTGGTTGTTCGCGCGGCATCTGCCACAGGAGCACGCCATGACCACCTCGGGCATCCGCGGGTTGCGCCAGAGCCTGGATGCACGGCCCGGCCAGCCAGGGGGGCTGGACGTGTTCGGCCTGCTGCCTGGATCGTCGACCGAGGACCTGCAACAGTTCCTCATGTTCCCCGCCCAGGTCGATACCCGTTTGGTGCTGGCGCCGCAATTCATCGCCACGCGGTTCGAAACGCGTGGCAGGGAAATGCTGGCCCTGCTGGGGTACGAGGTGATGTTCGCCAGCGTGATCCCTAACCGCAGCATCATGGACATGATTGTCAGGATGCCCGCTCCAGCCGGTGCCAACCAACGGCTTCACTACGTCCGGCTGCTCAGCAACTCCCCGGGACGGGTAGCGAGCCTGAACAGCCGCAACGCCCCATTCGATTTCGCCCAGGGCTTTTGCAATGATTGGCGCGGGACCCTGGGCAGCGAATCCGAGCGGATGTTCCTGCGCCTGAACGTGCCGGTGGAAAACCTGGCGCGGCAAGCCTTTGCTTCAGCGTTGGGCGATGGCCGCGTCACCGTGGTGTTCGTCGCCATCCCTACCCAGAACCATAGTCTGGTGTACATGGCCGCGATTCCCCCCGCGCCCTGACCCTTGCCCCTGCTGAGTTGGCCGGCCCGTTCCCCACGGGCCGGCCTTTCGCGCTACTATCGACCTGATACCTCCACCCACCGAATGGAACTCGTCGAGTCGATTTATGAGAAAAGCAGCAGGTATAGCAGCCGGTGTCATCATTGCCGCAGGCGTCGTGGCCACGGCCGGCGCGTGGTACACGGGCACGCGCCTGGAAGGCGTGCTGCAGGATGCCATCGCCCAGGCCAACACGCAGCTGGCGCAGTCTGGCCGCAATGCCGATGGCAGCCCGCAGTTCAGCGCCGAACTGGTTTCGCTGGACCGCCACTGGTTCAGCAGCACCGCCCATTACCGCCTGAACGTGCAGATGCCGCATGCCCAGCCTGCGCATTTCCTGCTGGTGGACCATATCGAGCACGGCCCGTTGCCGCTGTCGCGCCTGTTGACGTTGCGCCTGGCACCGGTGATGGCGGCGAGCAACACCGAACTGGAAAACAGCCCCGACAGCGCCCAATGGTTTGCCATGAACAACGGCCAGGCGCCGCTCAAGGGCCACTCGGTGATTCACTACGGGCTGAGCAGCGAGACCACCTTCGATTTCCTGCCGCTGGAGTCCAAGGAGCCGGGCAAGACCCTGAAGTTCTCGGGCCTGACGCTGACCGTCAACGGCAGCGCCGACGCGCACAAATATGAGCTCACCGGCAACATGGACAGCCTGTCGGTTGACGTGGCCGGCGAAAACGGCCCGGTGCACGCCGACGCCAGCGGCCTGACCATTTACAGTGGCGGCACCAAGGGCCAGTCCGGCTTCTACCTGGGCCACACCGAACTCAAGCTGGCCGGCGCCAACGTGCAGACGCCCGACGCGCCGGCCGTGGCGCTCACCGGCTTTACCGGCAGCGGGCTGATGCAGGAAGTGGAAGGCAAGCTGTCTGCCGAGGCTACCTACGAGATCGCTTCCATCACCGTGGGCAACCAGCCTATCGGCGCGGCACAGATGGTGTGGAAGTTCGACAACTTCGACATCCCTGCCAGCAAGGCGCTGTACGCGTTGTACGTGGCCAAGATCGCCCCGCAGCAGCAGGCTGCGGCGGCTGCCGGTGTGCCCCTGGCGCTGAAGCTCAGCGATGCCGACCAGCAGCAGTTGAACGCCGACCTGCTGGCGTTGCTGGCGGCCAAACCGCACATCGAGCTGGAAAAGCTTTCGCTGAAGACCGCCAACGGTGAAAGCCAGGCCAACCTGGTCGTCGACCTGGCCAGCCCGGGTTCGCTGGAGCAGCAGTCCGAAGCGCTGGGCAAGAAGGTGATCGGCCTGCTGGACGCCAACGTTACCCTGTCCAAGCCCATGCTGGTGGACCTGGCCAGCGCGCAAGCGCACCTGCAGGGCCAGACCGACAAGGACGCGGTGGCGTTGCAGGCGAAAAACGTCAGCGACTCCATCAGCGGCATGGCGGTGATGACGCAGTTGGGCAAGGTGGAAGGTGACAACGTCACCAGCCGCCTGCACTACGCCGACGGCATGGTGACGTTCAATGGCCAGAAAATGACCGTGGAACAGTTCGCGGGCTATATCGGCAACCTGCTGGGGCAGCAACAGGCGCAACGCTGACATCCCAGCACGCGGCCTTGCGGCCGCGGGAACCCCGCACCCGTATGCGCCGCCCCCCCCCCGCCGACCAAACGCTCG
>NZ_JBWCAM010000014.1:34247-41652 GCF_056175065.1 Pseudomonas sp. JC1203 | reverse complement strand
CGCCCCTCCCGCCGCCCGCGGCGGCGCGGCTGCTGCCAGGCCCCCCCCCCCCCCCCCCCCCCCCCCCCGCGTCCCGACGGGTCGCGCATATGTACCGCAGTTCCCTCTTGAACTGACGCTCCAATGTCCCCTGGTGAAAGGCCCGGCATGCCGCCGGGCCGCACCTTGCCAGGAGATGCGCCATGACCTTCGACCCTACCCCCGAATCGCAGCCGCTTGATGAGCTACTGGCCGCCGTGCGCCAACAGCTGCCCGCCTGGGTGCTGGCGGCCACGCCCGACCAGCAACGCCGCCTCGACCGCCATGAGCGCCAGGTGCAGGCGCTGGAACAAGCTTTGAGCGCCGAGCTGGGCGCGAACGCCTCGTTGCTGGCCTACAGCAACGCGCACATGGCCGCCGCGTTGAAGCCACTGGTTGATGAAGCACTGGACCCCGCATTGCTGATGGTGACCACGCCGCGGGAGGTAATGGCGGGCAAGCTTGCGTGCCAATGGACCCGCTCGGTGTCCGCCATTGCCGCCTATGGCCTGCCCGCCGGGGATGAAACCGCCGGCTCGGCGTTCCTCGCCCGCAGCACCCTGACCTACGATGGCGAGCCGCTGCCGTCGCACCTGACAATGCTCACCCCCGAGCGCTTGGCGACGGTGCTGGCGCCATTGCAACTGCGCGTTGATTTCCACCATGCCCAGGCCAGCCTCTGGACCGACGCCCGCCAGGCCACGCTGGGGCAGTTGCTGCTCGCCCGCGCCGACGCCTCGGCCTATGCCGCGTTACTGCGTGGCGACCTCAGTACCCAGGACCAGGCTGCCTGGAAAGCCGCCTTGAACGCAAAGGCCGGTAAATGCCAGACCGTGGTGCTGGACAACGCCCCTGCCATCGGCCAGGGGGCCGTGCGCCCGCGCGCGGTGTTGCAGCTCAACGGCCTGATGGTGGTGCGCCACCGGCCTGCCGAGGCCAGCGCCGACAGCTTCCTGCTGTACGCCGCCGACGCGCCCGGCGAGCGGCAATGGTGGGGCAGCCTGGACGAGGCGGCGCTGGAGGCAATGTTGACCGGCTGGTGCGGCACAAGCTGGCTGAAGGCGCAGATTGCCGAACACGACCAGGAAGCCTTGGCCATGGCCCTGCGCGAGCCACGCTGGGTGCGCTGGGACGCGCCCACGCCACAACGGCTGTTCCAATTGCGCGCGCAGTGGCAGGTCGGTCGGCAACAGGCGTTGCAGCACTACCTGAACCCGGCCTGGTACATCAACGCGCCGCTGGCCAAGCGCCGGGAGTTGCTACGCCGGGAAACCTCGCTGCAACTGCTGCGCGAGCATGTGCAGGCGAGTCTGCCTATACCTGCCTTCCAGCTGTTCGCCCGCGACAAGGCCGCGGCGCTGCTGGCCATACTGTTGAGCGAGGAGGTCGATCCCGATACGGTCCTGCTGACCGCCTTCAACCGCACCTGCACCTTCACCGAACTGGTGATTACCGGCCTGCAGCGTGCCTTCGAACCACCGTTCGACCTGACCCTGATAGCACCCGACGAGCTGGGCTACGTGCACCGGCCCGAGCATGCGCGCCAGGTGAGCGCCAGCGGCCCGGCCGGGCTGGACCTGAGCCCATTGACCTGGGAGCGGTTGGAGAAAGATGTGGACGGCCAGTGGCTGGCGGACCAGTACGCGGCGCATGTGCAAACGCAGCTGCTGGATGCCAGCGCCGTCGGTTACGCCGGGCGCCGCGCGCTTTATGCCGAGATGGCCCGCCAGGACTTCCAGCGCGCGGCACTGGCCGGCGTCCTGCAAGGCAGCCTGGCCGCCGGGCAGCAGGCGTTGGTGGAACAGTTTGCCCAACCGCCAGGGGAGGCGGATGACTGGGTGGAACTCTTCAGCCTGCAGTTCGAGGTGGGTAGTTTGGTGAACGTGCACAAATACCCCTGGCTGAACCTTCTGCCCCGCGGCCAGCGCAGCCATGAAACCGTCGAGGGGCTGTGGGTGTTCAAAGAGGGTGACCGGTCACTGGTCTACACCCCCGGCGCGCCGGATGGCCTGGAGTTCCGGCCGCTTTCGGGCATGGCCCGGGCGGTGCGTCGCCAGGACATGACGGACTACCTGCTGGCGCGCCTGCGGGTGAAGGTGCAGGACTGGATGACCTACCAACTGCGCGCCGTCGGCGATGGCGCTGCACCCGGGCCGCAAGCCTCGGCGCTGCCGGTGGCCAACCTGCATGAGGCCTTCTACGACCAGCACGTGCGCCAGGCGCTGGCGCGGGTGGCCGAAAGTCACGTCGGGCAGGCCCAGGCCCTGCGCGAGCGCATTGAACGTGCGCTGTTCGCCGTGGAGCTGGTGCTGATGGTCGCGACCCTGCCGTTCCCGCCGGCAGCGTTTGCACTGGGCACGCTGTTTGCGCTCAAGGACCTGGCCTTGGCCATCGACGCGCAACAGCGTGGCGACAAGGACGCGGTGCCGGGCCATGCCCTGGGCGCCGCACTCAATGCGCTGGGCGCGTTGGGCGACCTGGCCGTGGGCGCCAAGGGCGCGGGTGCCTGGTTGCGGCTGGCGCGCAACCGTCAGGAAAAGCGGGCGGCAGTGTTGCCGGTTGACCTGCGCATTGACCGCACCTTCGCCCTCAAACAGGCCCCGGCGCCGCTGGAAGCGGTCACCAATGGCCTGTTCGCCGGCACTTGGCGCAAGGACGGGCCGGGGTTCAGCAGCAGCTATATCCGTGATGAAGCGGGGCGTTGGTTCCGCGTGCAGCGCGCCACTGACCGTACCCCGCTGGAGGTGCTGCGGGTGGTGTCGGAGCACGGCGAACGCCATGGCCATGCGGTGCACCTCACTGCCAGCGGGTTGTGGCGTCGACAGGCAACGGGGACCGGGCTGGCAGGTGGCCTGGACGATGTGCCGGAGCGCCTTCAGGAGGCTCTGGATGCCCTCAGCGACGATGAGCTGATGCGCTATTTTCTGGTGACCGCAGATGACCTGGCGGACTTCCGCCGGCGCGACGCCGTGGCCTTGCGGGTGGTGTGGGGGCTTTGCACCGACAGTCCTTCGGGGTTGCTGCTGCAACACTTGCGCACCTACCTGGCCAGCAACGGCAGGTTTCCGCCATGGGGGGAGGCGCTGGATGGCCTGAACCGAGTGCCGCTGGACGTCGTGCGCGATGTGTTCGCGCACTGCACGCCTGCCGAGTGGCAACTGTTTCGCAACCAGTTCAGGTTTCCGGAAACACCGCACCTGTTTGAAAGCGTGCTGGCCCTTGAAATCAAGCGCCTGCGTGGCACCCCCGAATGGCTGGTGCCGTATGCCCGCGACGCCATCGCCGGGCAGCACCTGGACCGCATGCTGCGGTTGCTGGAGGAAATCGCGGTGTACCAGCGGGTTGGGCCCGGCGGCGCGGTGCTGCGCAGCCTCGACGGCAGTGGCAAGGAGTTCATTGTGGTGCACTTTCAAGTGCGCCCGGTGTGGGGCAGCGTGCCTCGGCGTGAGGTGCCGGAAGCGGTATTTGGCCTGGGGCGCATTGGTGACGGTAGCATGCTGGAGCTCAATGAACTGAAACCGCACCGAGCGCTCTGGGATGGCAGCGTGTGGGTCGACCAGGGTGAACTGTTCCCCGGTGGCGTGGCGGGCGCGATTGCCGACCGGTTCCCCTCGTTCGACCAGTTGTCGTGCCAGGGCATTGCCGCGATGATGCTCGAAAGCGCCGGGCCATCCAGCCTGCAGTTCTCCACCGCGCATTTGCTCAACGTCCGTTGGCAGATAGAACAATGGACGTCGGCGGCGCGCAATTTCCAGGACACGGCGCTGGACCCGCTGGCACTGCTGCGACCCTCGTCGGCACGGGACATGACCTACGATTTCAACAAGACCACCACCAGCGAAAGCCGGCGCGAATGGGTAATGCGCGTCGATGAGCTGGACAATACCCCTGAACTGGTAGTCGGGAAATTGCGCACCAGCGCTGGCGATTACTATGATCGCCTGCCTGGCGGGCCTGCCATCAACCTGCGCCATGGCCCGGAAATGGTGTTGCGCAACCCTGTATCAGGGGATGTGTACGTGGTGCTGGTACGGCAGATGAAGGTGATGAACCCTGCGCACGAGCGTATTTTCCTCGAAGCTGATGCCTACGTGCGGCAGTTGCAGCTGACCTTGCCGCCGGACACCTACCAGCAGGTGCAGGCGGCCAGGGCGCGCAACCGCCTGCACCTGATCATGGCCAACCTGACCCGGGCCACCTACCACCGGCAGATCAAGCTGATGAAGTTCGAGCTGCCGCCCTACCTCAGCGGGAGCTGAGCAACGACACCGCGCCCGCCGTGCCGAATAGCCCGGCGCTGACGCGGTTGAACCAGCTTTGCCCGCGGCCGCTGCGCAGGTAGCGCGCCGCACCGTGGGCCCCCAGGCCGTACCCCAGCTTGCACAGCAGGTCGAGCACGGCCCAGGTGGCAATCATGATGCCCAACTGCGCCGCCAGCGAGTGTTCGGCATTGAGGAACTGTGGCAGGAAGGCGGCGAAGAACAGGATGTCCTTGGGGTTGCTGGCGCCCAGGGCGAAGGCACGCCAGAACAGCGCGCCAAAGCGCGGCGCGGGCAGGGTGCCGGGCACCTCGGCAGCGCTGGGCGCGCGGCGCGACTGCTGCCAGCTTTGCCAGGCAAGGTAGAACAGGTACAGCGCGCCGGCGATCTTCAGCGCGCTGAACACCTGCTCCGATGCCATCAGCAACGCGCCCAGGCCCAGCGCCGAAGCGCTGAGCAGGCAGATGGAAGCACTTACCCCACCCAGGAACGCCGGGTAGGAGCGGCGCAGGCCGTAGTTCAGGCTGTTGCCGATCATCAGCAGCGACAGCGGGCCGGGGATGACGATCACCACCAGCGCCGCGACGCTGAACAACAGCCAGGTTTCCACACTCATTGTTTTTCTCCTCAGGACTTCCGGTTACAGGAAGATGAACTTGGCGATGAATATCGCACACAGCACCCACAGGCTCACCGAGATCTCGCGGTGTTTGCCGGTGCCCGCCTTCAAGGCCACGTAGGTGATGAAGCCCAGGGCAATGCCGTCCGCCACCGAGAAGGTCAGCGGCATCATGATCAGGGTGACGATGGCCGGAATGCTGTCGGTGGCTTCGTCCCAGTTGATGTGGGCCATGCCGCCCATCATCAGCATGGCCACGTAGATCAGCGCGCCGGCGGTAGCATAAGCCGGAATCATGCCAGCCAGCGGTGCGAAAAACATCGCCGCGACGAACAGCAGGCCCACGGTGACTGCCGTCAGCCCGGTGCGGCCACCGGCGGCCACGCCCGCAGCGCTCTCCACGTAGCTGGTCACCGGCGGCACGCCGACCATGGCGCCGAACACGCTGGAGGCGCTGTCGGCCTTCAGGGCGCGGGAGAGGTTTTCGATGCGGCCCTCGGCGTTCACCAGGTTGGCGCGCTGGGCCACGCCCATCAGCGTGCCGGCGGTGTCGAACATGTGCACGAACAGGAAGGCCAGCACCACGCTGATCATGCTGACGTTGAACACCCCGGCCACGTCCATGGCCATCCAGGTAGGCGCCAGGCTGGGCGGCAGCGAGAACACCCCGCCGTATTGCACGATGCCCAGGCCCCAGCCGATCAGAGTGACGCTGACGATGCTGATGAGGATGGCGCCGAACACCCGGTGGTAGCTGAGCACGGCAATCATCAGGAAGCACAGCGCGGTCAGCAGCGGCCCGGCCTCATGCAGCGAGCCGAGCTTGATCAGCGTGGCGGGGCTGGCGACGATAATGCCCGAGGTCTTCAGGCCGATGACGCCCAGGAACAGCCCGACGCCGGCGCCCATGGCATGGCGCAGGCTGACCGGGATGCTGTTGAGCAGCCACTCGCGCACGCGCGACAGGGTCAGCACCATGAACAGCACGCCAGAGATGAACACCGCGCCCAGGGCGGTCTGCCAGGAATACCCCATGGTGCCGACCACGGTGTAGGTGAAGAAGGCGTTCAAGCCCATGCCCGGCGCCAGGCCCACTGGCCAGTTGGCGTACAGGCCCATCAGCAGGCAGCCCAGGGCGGCCGCGATGCAGGTGGCGACGAACGCCGCGCCGTGGTCGATGCCGGCGTCGGCCATGATGTTGGGGTTGACGAAGATGATGTAGGCCATGGTAATGAAGGTGGTCAGGCCGGCGATCAGTTCGGTGCGCACCGTGGTGCCGTGCAGGCTCAGCTTGAACAGGCGTTCCAGCAGGCCACGGCGCAGGGGCGGGGCCAGGTCCAGGGGTGCGGCTTCGGATTTATTGCTTTCCACAGCGGGTTACTCCTCAAGGCTTTTGTTGTTTTCCGAAGCCACGCCCAATGGTGCGCAACCCCGTGAGGCAGGTAAGAGTGGTAATGCCGGCGACCGTTATTATTTGACCTGTGGGTCAGGAAAGTCGCTCGTGGGGATTATGCGTTTGTATACAAAGAATGCAAATAATGTTTTTGATTTTGTGCGCACTTTATTTGCCGATCGCGCTATATGGCCGCCGCCGGTGGTTGCCAAGTGCCGCTATGCTTGAACTGACACAAGCCCGTGGCCCTGTGTACAATGGGCCTTACTGCCGCAAAACCTTCACCTTCGAGTGCCCATGAACGAACAGCTGCAACCCCTCAAGAAACCCACGCGCGCGGCCAAGGCCGGGCGCCTCGGCACCCAGGACGACATCGTCTACGCCCATATTTTCGAGGCCATTCTCGAACAGCGCCTGGCGCCCGGGACCAAATTGAGCGAGGAAGCGCTGGGCGAGATCTTCGGCGTCAGCCGCACCATCATTCGCCGCGCGCTGTCGCGCCTGGCCCATGAAGGCGTGGTGCTGTTGCGCCCCAACCGCGGCGCGGTGGTGGCCAGCCCCAGCGTGGAAGAGGCGCGGCAAGTGTTCTTCGCCCGCCGCATGGTGGAGCGTGCGATCACCGAGCTTGCGGTAGAGCACGCCACGGCCGAGCAATTGGCCGAGCTGCGGCAAATGGTGCTGGATGAGCGCGACAGCTTCTCGCGCGGCGACCGTGGCGCCGGCATTCGCCTGTCGGGGGAATTCCACCTGAAGCTCGCCGAGGCGGCGAAGAACGCGCCGTTGATCAGCTTCCAGCGCAGCCTGGTGTCGCAGACCTCGCTGATCATCGCCCAGTACGAAAGCGGCAACCGCTCGCACTGTTCCTACGATGAACACACCCAGCTGATCGACGCCATCGAGGCCCGCGACGCGGCCCTGGCGGTGGACCTGATGATGCACCACATGGACCACATCGACAGCAAGCTGAACCTGGACGAGGAAAGCGCCTCGGACGACCTGCACGCGGTGTTCTCGCACCTGTTGCAGGGCAAGAAGGGTAGTAAATAACGGACGCGGGGGGGGGGCGCGGGGGCCAGGGGGGTGGGGGGGGGCCCCCCCCCCCGCCCGCCCCCAAAC
>NZ_JBWCAM010000014.1:0-34237 GCF_056175065.1 Pseudomonas sp. JC1203 | reverse complement strand
GGGGGCGGGGGGGGGGCGTGGTCGGGGGGGTCCCCCGGCCGCCCCCCCCCCCGCGTCCGGAATCAACGCTGGTGCACCTTGCGCCCCGCCGCATAGGTCTGCTGCACGGTGCGGTCATCCCCCAGCGTGGTCAGCACGAACAACGTCTCCTCAATGCTCTTGGACTGCTTGATCCGATACGCCAGCAGTGGCGTGGCGTTGTAATCCAGCACCAGGAAGTCGGCGTCGCTGCCCGGCTGCAGGTTGCCCACCTTGTCTTCCAGGCGCAGCGCCCGCGCGCCGCCCAGGGTGGCCAGGTACAGTGACTTGAACGGGCTCAGGCGCGCGCCCTGCAGCTGCATCACTTTGTAGGCTTCGTTCAAGGTCTGCAGCAGCGAGAAGCTGGTGCCGCCGCCGACGTCCGTGCCCAGGCCGACGTTGAGCTTGTGCTTCTCGGCCATTGGCAGGTTGAACAGGCCGCTGCCCAGGAACAGGTTCGAGGTGGGGCAGAAGGCGATGGCCGAGCCGGTCTCGGCCAGGCGTGCGCACTCGTCGTCGCACAGGTGCACGCCGTGGGCGAACACCGAGCGCTCGCCCAGCAGCTGGTAGTGGTCGTACACGTCCAGGTAGCCCTGGCGCTCGGGGAACAGCGCCTTCACCCACTCGATCTCCTTGAGGTTCTCGCTGATGTGGGTCTGCATGTAGACGTTCGGGTATTCCTTGAGCAGCTGGCCGGCCACGGTCAGTTGCTCGGGGGTGCTGGTGGGCGCGAAGCGCGGGGTGACCGCGTAGTGCAGGCGGCCCTTGCCGTGCCAGCGCTCGATCAGCGCCTTGCTGTCGGTGTAGCTGCTTTCAGCGGTATCCACCAGGTAGTCCGGGGCGTTGCGGTCCATCATCACCTTGCCGGCGATCATGCGCAGGTCGAGCTTCTGGGCCGCCTCGAAGAAGGCGTTCACCGACTCGGGGTGCACGCTGCCGAACACCAGTGCGGTGGTGGTGCCGTTGCGCAGCAGTTCCTTGATGAATATATCCGCCACTTCGTCGGCGTGGGCCTTGTCGGCGAACTGGCTTTCGAACGGGAAGGTGTAGGTGTTCAGCCAGTCCAGCAGCTGCTCGCCATAGGAGGCGATCATGCCGGTCTGCGGCAGGTGGATGTGGGTGTCGATGAAGCCGGGGGTGATCAGCGCGTCGGGGAAATGCTCGATGGCCACGTCCGCCGGCAGGCTCGGCAGCAGCGCCTCGGCGTGCCCGACGGCGGCAATCAGGCCGTTCTCCACCACCAGCAGGCCGTCGGCGAAGTATTCATAGGAGGCGTCGATGCCCACTTCGGCGGGGTCGCCGATGCTGTGCAGGATGGCGGCGCGGTAGGCTTTGCGGGTCAGGCTCATGTCTTGGGTTTCTCAGGCTTGGCTGCGTCGCGAGTGCGGCAGCAGTTGGGCAATGGGTTCGGCGCTGGCGGTGCCCTGGCCGAAGTTGGCGTTGTAGGTGGCGATGATTTCGGCGGCCACGGACACGGCGATTTCAATCGGCAATTTGCCTTTGACGTCGGCCAGGCCCATAGGGCACCTAATGCGTTGCACAACCTGGGGGTCGAAGCCGCGGTCGCGCAGGCGGTGTTCGAATTTCACCCGTTTGGTCTTCGAGCCGATCAGGCCGAACCAGGTGAAATCGTTGCGCTTGAGGATAGCGGCGGTCAGCTCCAGGTCGAGCTGGTGGTTGTGGGTCATGACGATGCAGTAGCTGCCTGGCGGCAGGTTGTCGACCTCGTCCACCGGTTCTTCGTTGACGATTTTGCGCACACCGGCCGGGATGTGCGCGGGGAATTCCTGTTCGCGCGAGTCGATCCAGCTGACGCGGCAGGGCAGCGCCGCCAGCAGTGGCACCAGCGCGCGGCCGACGTGGCCGGCACCGAACACGGCGATGCGCGCCTGCACCTGGCCCATGGGCTCGAACAGCAGCACGGTGACGCCGCCGCAGCACTGGCCCAGGCTGGCGCCCAGGCTGAAGCGCTCCAGGTGGGTGCCCTGGCGGCCGTTGGCGAGCATCTCGCGGGCGATGTGCATGGCCTTGTATTCCAGGTGCCCGCCACCGATGGTGTCATACAGTTGGGTGGCGCTGACCACCATCTTCGAGCCGGCGTTGCGCGGGGTGGAGCCCTGTTCCTCGATGATGGTCACGAGCACGCAGGGTTCGCCTTGTTCCTGCAGGACGGCCAGGGCGCTGATCCAGTTATTCATGCACACATCCTCCGTAGCAGCGGCCGCAGGCCGCGTCATGGACGCCGCAATTTAAGGGGTGAATTCGACGCAGCCTTGCGGCAGCTGCTACAGGGGTCATGAGGTGACCTCCTCGGTGATCGGGGTGGCGTTGGCGGCCATGGCCTTGCGCATCTGCTCGCAACCCCACAACACCCGCTCCGGCGTGGCCGGGGCATCGATCTGCGGTTGCAGGCGGTAGTCGGCCAGGCTTGCCACGGCATCCTTGATCGCGCACCAGGCGGCGATGCCGAGCATGAACGGCGGTTCGCCCACGGCCTTGGAATGGAATACCGTGTCTTCCGGGTTCTTGCGGTTTTCCACCAGCTTCACGCGCAGGTCGGCCGGCATGTCGGCCACCGCCGGGATCTTGTAGCTGGCCGGGCCGTTGGTCATAAGCTTGCCCTTGGCGTTCCACACCAGCTCTTCGGTGGTCAGCCAGCCCATGCCCTGGATGTAGCCACCTTCCACCTGGCCAATGTCGATGGCCGGGTTCAGCGAGGCGCCCACGTCATGCAGGATGTCGGTGCGCAGCATCTTGTATTCGCCGGTCAGGGTGTCGACCACCACCTCGGCGCAGGCGGCGCCGAAGGCGAAATAGTAGAACGGCCGGCCGCGCGCCTGGCTGCGGTCGTAGAAGATTTTTGGGGTCTTGTAGTAGCCAGTGCTGGACAGCGACACCTGGCCCATCCATGCCTGCACGATCAGGTCGGCGAAGGGCATGACCAGCTCGCGCACGCGCACGTGGCCGTTGCGGAATTCAACGTCTTCCTCGCTGACCGCGTACTTGCGCGCGGCAAATTCCACCAGGCGCTGCTTGATGGTTTCGGCAGCGTTCTGCGCCGCCTTGCCGTTCAGGTCGGCGCCGCTGGAGGCCGCCGTCGGCGAGGTGTTGGGCACCTTGTCGGTGTTGGTGGCGGTGATCTGGATGCGGCTGATGTCCACCTGGAACACCTCGGCCACCACCTGTGCGACCTTGGTGTTGAGGCCCTGGCCCATTTCGGTGCCACCGTGGTTCAGGTGGATGCTGCCGTCGGTGTAGATGTGGATCAGTGCGCCGGCCTGGTTGAGGAAGCTGGCGGTGAACGAGATGCCGAACTTCACCGGGGTCAGCGCCAGGCCTTTCTTCAGCACCGGGCTGTGGGCGTTGAAGCGGCGGATCGACTCGCGGCGCTCCTGGTATTCGCTGCTGGCTTCAAGGTCGGCAGTCATCTCTTCCAGCAGGTTGTGTTCCACCGTCTGGTAGTAGTGGGTGACGTTGCGCTCGGTCTTGCCATAATAATTGGCCTTGCGCACCGCCAGCGGGTCCAGCGCCAGGTGACGGGCGATGCGGTCCATCACCTCCTCGATGGCGACCATGCCCTGCGGGCCGCCGAAGCCACGGTAGGCGGTGTTGGAGGCGGTGTTGGTCTTGCAGCGGTGGCCGTTGATGGTGGCGTCGCCCAGGTAGTACGAGTTGTCGGCGTGGAACATGGCGCGGTCGACGATGGACGCCGACAGGTCCGGCGAGTAGCCGCAGTTGCCGGCCAGGTCCATGTTGATGCCGTGCAGGCGGCCGTTGTCGTCGAAGCCCACGTCGTATTCGACATAGAAGGGGTGGCGCTTGCCGGTCATGGACATGTCTTCCACGCGCGGCAGGCGCATCTTGGTGGGCTGGCCGGTCAGGTGCGCGATCACCGCGCACAGGCACGCCGGGCTGGCCGCCTGGGTTTCCTTGCCGCCGAAGCCGCCGCCCATGCGGCGCATGTCGACGACGATCTTGTTCATCGACACGTCCAGCACCTCGGCCACCAGCTTCTGCACCTCGGTGGGGTTCTGGGTGGAGCAGTAGACGATCATGCCGCCGTCCTCGGTGGGCATCACCGAGGAAATCTGCGTCTCCAGGTAGAAGTGCTCCTGGCCGCCGATGTGCAGGGTGCCTTGCAGGCGGTGCGGGGCGCTGGCCAGGGCGGTGTCTGCGTCGCCACGCTTGTGGGTGTGGCTGTCGAGCACGTAATGCTGCTTGCGGAAGGCCTCGACCACGTCCAGCACCGGCTCCAGGTCTTCGTATTCAATGATCGCGGCCATGGCCGCCTTGCGTGCGGTTTCCAGGTCGCGGGCGGCCACGGCCACCACAGGCTGGCCGACGAACTCCACCAGGTCGATGGCCAGCAGCGGGTCGCCGGGCAGCAGCGGGCCGATGTCTTTCAGACCCGGGATGTCTTCATGGGTGATGGCAATGCGCACGCCGGGGAAGGCGTAGCAGGGGGTGGTGTCGATTTTCACCACCCGCGCGTGGGCCCGGTCCGACAGCCGCGCGTACACGTGCAACTGGTTGGGGAATTCCAGGCGGTCGTCGATGTATTGCGCCTCGCCGGCCACATGCTTGTCGGCGCTGTCGTGCTTGACGCTGCGGCCCACGCCGGTGGTCAAGCCCTGGGCGAAGCGTTCGGCCAGTTGCGCCTGGGTGAGGGTTTCGCCGTGATGGTTAGACATAAGCGGTCACCCGGGTCTCGATGTAAGGCGATTGCTGCTCGATGAAGTATTTGCGCAGCAGGTTCTGGGCAGCCAGCAGCCGGTATTCCTTGCTGGCGCGGAAGTCGGACAGTGGCGTGAAGTCCTCGGCCAGGGCAGCGCAGGCGGCTTCCAGGCTGGCGTTGTTGAACACCTTGCCCAGCAGCGCGGCTTCGCAAGCCTGGGCGCGCTTGGGAATGGCGGCCATGCCACCGAAGGCGGCGCGCACGTCGGTGACCACGCCGTCTTCCAGCGCCAGGTTGAAGGCGGCGCACACGGCGGAGATGTCATCGTCCAGGCGCTTCGAGACTTTATAGGCGCGGAAGCTGCGGCCGGCCCGGGCGCGGGGCACGATGATCTTCTCGATGAACTCGCTCTCCTGGCGCGCGGTGATGCGGTAGTCGATGAAGTAGTCTTCCAGCGCCAGGGTGCGCGTGGCGTTGCCCTTGCGCAGCACGATCTGTGCGCCCAGGGCAATCAGCAGGGGCGGGCTGTCGCCGATGGGCGAGGCGTTGCCGATATTGCCGCCCAGGGTGCCCTGGTTGCGTATCTGCAGGCTGGCAAAACGGTGCAGCAGTTCGCCGAAGTCCGGGTATTCGGCGCTGAGGGCGTCGTAGCAGTCGGTGAGCGGGGTGGCGGCGCCGATCTCCAGGCGGTCGTCAAAGTGCTCGATGCGCTTCATTTCGGCGACGTTGCCCACGTAGATCATCACCGGCAGCGTGCGGTGGAACTGCGTCACTTCCAGCGCCAGGTCGGTGCCGCCGGCCAGCAGCCGCGCTTCAGGGTGCGAGCCGTAAAGGTCGGCCAGGTCGGCGACGGTCAGTGGCACCAGGCAGCGTTTGTCGCCGCTGTTCAGCTCGCCGGTTTCGGTGGGGGCGATGGCCTTGAGGCGGGTAATGGTCTCGGCCTGGGCGGCGTCGAACTGGTCCGGCGCCTGTTGGCAGCAGGCCTGCTCGGCGGCGGCCAGGATAGGGCGGTAACCGGTGCAGCGGCACAGGTTGCCTGCCAGGGCCTCATGGGCCTTGTGCGAGTCGGGTTCGGCGCTGTTTTTCTGCAGGGCGAACAGCGACATCACGAACCCCGGGGTGCAGAAGCCGCACTGGGAGCCATGGCAGTCGACCATGGCCTGCTGCACGCTGTGCAATTGGCCTTTGTGCTTGAGGTCTTCGACGCAGATCAGCTGTTTGCCATGCAGCGACGAGACAAACGTGAGGCACGAGTTCAGGCTGCGGTAGCGCAAGCCGTCGCCTTCCAGTTCCGCCACCACCACGGTGCAGGCGCCGCAGTCGCCGCTGGCGCAGCCCTCCTTGGTGCCGGGCTTTTTCAGGTGCGTGCGCAGGTATTCGAGCACGGTGAGGTTGGGGTCCAGGGCGTGTTCACTGCGCAATTCCCTGTTGAGTAGAAACTGGATCACGGAAGGCCTCGCTGACACATTTATTGTTGTTGACCGATAGTATTGAATTTAGCAGTTCTGACTTTACGGTCAACAGTTTTCTGACTCAAAAGTCAGGATTTCAGGCGAGCGGGCGCCTGAGTGATTTATTTGCTTATTCCATGCCAAAAGGCCATGTCCCCCTCTGCGTTTCCAGGGGGCAAGTGCGCTACACTTCGCCGCTTGCCATGTTTGAAGAGTTTGAAGGACAACCATGACGTTCAAGGCGCCGGACAGCCTCTCCGAGCAAATCGCCGATTATCTGGCCGAACGCATCATCCAGGGCGAACTTGCGCCCGGTGAGCGCATTCAGGAACAGAAAGTCACGGCGGCACTCAATGTCAGCCGCGGCTCGGTGCGCGAAGCGCTGCTGATTCTGGAGCGGCGCCATCTGATCGCCATCCTGCCTCGCCGTGGTGCACACGTGACCGAGCTCAGCGCCCACAAGGTGCAGAGCCTGTGCGCGCTGATGAGCGAGATGTACATCCTGCTCGGCAACGCCGTGGCCCAGCGCTGGCAGACGCCGGCCGAGCTCGAACCCTTCGTGGCCATCCAGCAGCGCCTCGCCGCCAGCCTGGAACGCCAGGACATCAAGGCCTTCGTCGAAGACAGCTTCAACGTGATGCGCGCTGCCTACCCGTTCGCCGACAACCCGTACCTGCAGGAAACCGTCGAGAACCTGCAGCCGGCCATGAGCCGCACCTATTACCTGGCGCTGGAACAGCGCAAGGCCACCATGGGCGACTACCTGGCGCTGTTCGACAGCCTGCTGGACGCCGTGGTGGCCCGCGACCTGGCGCGCATTCGCACGGTGCTGGGCGACTACACCCAGCGCAGTTGCCAGTTGGTGCTGGCCGCCCTGGCGAACCGCTGACATGCGCCTGAAGTGCATCCGGCTGGCGGGGTTCAAGTCCTTCGTCGACCCCACCACGGTAAACTTCCCCAGCAACATGGCGGCAGTGGTGGGGCCCAACGGCTGCGGCAAGTCCAACATCATCGACGCCGTGCGCTGGGTGATGGGCGAAAGCTCGGCGAAGAACCTGCGTGGCGAGTCGATGACCGACGTCATCTTCAACGGCTCCACCAGCCGCAAGCCGGTGAGCCAGGCCAGCATCGAACTGGTGTTCGACAACAGCGACGGCACCCTGGTGGGCGAATACGCCGCCTACGCGGAAATTTCCATCCGCCGCAAAGTGACGCGCGACAGCCAGAACACCTACTTCCTCAACGGCACCAAGTGCCGCCGCAAGGACATCACCGACATCTTCCTGGGCACCGGCCTGGGCCCGCGCAGCTATTCCATCATCGAGCAGGGCATGATCAGCAAACTGATCGAGGCCAAGCCCGAGGAACTGCGCAACTTCATCGAGGAAGCCGCCGGCATCTCCAAGTACAAGGAGCGCCGCCGCGAGACCGAGAACCGCATCCGCCGCACCCACGAGAACCTGGAGCGCCTGACCGACCTGCGCGAAGAGCTGGAACGCCAGCTTGAACGCCTGCACCGCCAGGCCCAGGCCGCCGAGAAGTACCAGGAATACAAGGCCGAGGAGCGCCAGCTCAAGGCGCAGCTGTCGGCCCTGCGCTGGCAGGCACTGAATGAACAGGTGGCCCAGCGCGAAGCGGTCATCGGCACCCAGGAGGTCAGCTTCGAGGCCCTGGTGGCCGAGCAGCGCAACGCCGACGCGGCCATCGAGCGCCTGCGCGACGGCCACCACGACCTGTCCGAGCGTTTCAATCTGGTGCAGGGCCGCTTCTATTCCGTGGGCGGTGACATTGCCCGCGTCGAGCAGAACATCCAGCACGGCCAGCAACGCCTGCGCCAGTTGCAGGATGACCTGAAGGAGGCCGAGCGCTCGCGCCAGGAAACCGAGTCGCACCTGGGCCACGACCGCACGTTGCTGGCCACCCTGGGCGAAGAGCTGGAAATGCTCGCGCCCGAGCAGGAAATGACCAGCGCCGCCGCCGAAGAGGCTGCCGCCGCCCTGGAAGAGTCCGAGTCCACCATGCACGGCTGGCAGGAACAGTGGGACGCCTTCAACACCCGTTCCGCCGAACCGCGCCGCCAGGCCGAGGTGCAGCAGTCGCGCATCCAGCAGCTGGACCAGTCCATGGAACGCCTGGGCGAACGCCAGCGGCGCCTGGGTGAGGAGCGCGCACAACTGGCCGCCGACCCTGAAGACGCGGCCATTCTGGAGCTGGGCGAGCAACTGGCTGCCAGCGACATGCTGATCGAAGAGCTGCAGGCCAGCGAGGCCCAGCAAATGGAGCGCCTGGAGCAGCTGCGCGAGCAACTGCAACAGGCCACCCGCGACCAGCAGCAGGCCCAGGGCGAGCTGCAACGCCTGAACGGGCGGCTGGCCTCCCTGGAAGCCTTGCAACAGGCTGCTCTGGACCCGGGCACCGGCACCGCCGAGTGGTTGCGCGACCAGCAGCTGGACCAGCGCCCGCGCCTGGCCGAAGGCATGCGCGTGGAAGCCGGCTGGGAGCTGGCGGTGGAAACGGTGTTGGGCGCCGACCTGCAAGCGGTGCTGGTGGATGATTTCAACGGCCTGGCGCTGGGCAGCTTCGAGCAGGGTGAACTGCGCATGCTCAGCGCCGCGCCCGGCACGCCGACGTTGCCCGGCAGCCTGCTGGAAAAAGTCGATAGCCGCACTGACCTCAGCCCCTGGCTGGGCCAGGTTCGGCCGGTGGAAACCCTGGAAGCCGCACTGGCCGCCCGCGCCCAGTTGCAGCCGGGGCAAAGCCTGATCAGCCGTGACGGCTACTGGGTAGGGCGGCACTTCCTGCGCGTCAGCCGTGCCTGCGATGCCCAGGGTAGCGTGCTGGCCCGCGGCCAGGAGCTGGAAAACCTTGGCCTTGAGCGCGACGAGCGCGAGGCCGCGCTGGCCAGCCTGGAAGAGCGCCTGGAGCGCCTGCGCGAGCAGCAGTTGCTGCAGGAAGAGGCCCGCGAACAACTGCGCCGCCAGCTGGCCGACGAAGCCCGCCAACAAGGCGAGCTCAAGGCCCAGCTGTCCGCCGGCCGCGCCAAGGCCGAACAGCTGACCCTGCGCCGCCGCCGCCTCGACGAAGAACTGGCGGAACTGGCCGAGCAGCGTGCCATGGAAAGCGAACAGCTGGGCGAGTCGCGTCTGCAGTTGCAGGACGCCCTCGATGCCATGGCCCAGGACACCGAGCAGCGCGAGCTGCTGATGGCCCAGCGCGACAGCCTGCGCGAGCGCCTCGACCAGGTGCGCCACGACGCCCGCCAGCACAAGGACCACGCCCATCAACTGGCCGTGCGCCTGGGTTCCCTGCGGGCCCAGCACGATTCCACCCGCCAGGCACTGGAACGCCTGGAGCTGCAGGCCGAGCGCCTGACCGAGAAGCGCGAGCAGCTGTCGCTGAACCTGGAGGAGGGCGAGGCACCGCTGGAAGAGCTGCGCCTGAAGCTTGAAGAGCTGCTGGAACGGCGCATGGCCGTCGACGAGGAAATGCGCCAGGCGAAAATGGCCCTGGAAGATGCCGACAGCGAACTGCGCGACGCCGAGAAGCGCCGTACCCAGGCCGAGCAGCAGTCGCAGATGATCCGCGGCCAGCTGGAGCAGCACCGCATGGAATGGCAGGCCCTGAGCGTGAAGCGCACGGCCCTGCAGGAACAACTGCACGAAGACGGCTACGACCTGCAAGGCGTCATTGCCACCCTCGACGCCCTGGCCAACGAAAAAGAGGCCGAGGAAGAACTGGAGCGCATCAACGCACGCATCCAGCGCCTGGGCGCCATCAACCTGGCGGCCATCGACGAGTACCAGCAGCAGTCCGAGCGCAAGCGCTACCTGGACGCCCAGAACGATGACCTGGTGGAAGCGCTGGACACCCTGGAAAACGTCATCCGCAAGATCGACAAGGAAACCCGCAACCGCTTCAAAGATACCTTTGATCAGATAAATGGCGGTTTGCAGGCTTTGTTCCCAAAAGTTTTCGGTGGCGGCAGTGCCTACTTGGAACTGACGGGCGAAGATCTACTCGATACTGGGGTGACCATCATGGCGCGGCCCCCGGGCAAGAAGAACAGCACCATTCATTTGCTCTCTGGCGGCGAAAAGGCACTGACGGCCCTGGCCCTGGTGTTTTCCATCTTCCAGTTGAACCCGGCGCCGTTCTGCATGCTCGACGAAGTTGACGCACCGCTGGATGACGCTAACGTTGGACGCTACGCCCGTTTGGTGAAAGAAATGTCCCAAACGGTTCAATTCATCTACATCACCCACAACAAGATCGCCATGGAAATGGCCGACCAGTTGATGGGCGTGACCATGCACGAGCCCGGTTGCTCGCGCCTGGTAGCGGTGGACGTAGAGGAGGCGATGGCAATGGTCGACGCCTGAAGACGAGCGAATTTGGACCGCTTGCACTTTATTGGCGTATCTGCTGCGACAGACGGTGTAAAGTTATCTTTGGTCGTGCTAGTTTATTGGACATATTTTCGTACGCGTGGGGAAAACGCCTGTCAGAACATAGAGTTGGCGCCACGTTTTAAAGGGGGTTCAAGCCCTTTATTTTTCAGCATTTTTTATAGAGGCACAGGATTAAATGGAAATCGGTCTGCGCGAGTGGCTGATCGTCATCGGCGTCATTGTCATCGCCGGTATTCTCTTCGATGGCTGGCGCCGCATGCGCGGCGGCAAGGGCAAATTGAAATTCAGGCTCGACCGCAGCTTCTCCAACCTGCCGGACGAAGAGCACAGCGCTGAAGTGCTGGGCCCGTCGCGGGTGCTGGAAGAGCAGCACGAGCCGTCGCTGGACGAGCACGACCTGCCGTCCATGAGTGCCCCTGCGCGCGAGCCGGTGGCGCCCAAGCGCAACAAGAAACAGGAACGCGAGCGTGAGCGCGAGCGCGCGGTGGCTGAATCGGCCCAGGGCGACCTGGCGCTGGAGCCTGAGCAGCCAGCGGCCTTCAGTGCCCGCGACCGCGAAGACGACTTCCCGGACGACAAGGCCCCGGCCTTCAACGCCTCGGGCGCAGCGCCGGTAGAGCACCGCGACCAGCCCCAGGCCGAGGAAGTGCTGGTCATCAGCGTGATCTCCCGTTCCGAAGGCGGCTTCAAGGGCCCGGCCCTGCTGCAGAACATCCTCGAAAGCGGCCTGCGCTTCGGCGAAATGGACATCTTCCACCGCCACGAAAGCATGGCCGGCAACGGCGAAGTGCTGTTCTCCATGGCCAACGCCGTAAAGCCGGGCATCTTCGACCTGGACGACATCGATCACTTCAGCACCCGCGCCGTGAGCTTCTTCCTCGGCCTGCCAGGCCCGCGTCACCCCAAGCAGGCCTTCGACGTGATGGTGGCTGCGGCCCGCAAGCTGGCCCACGAACTGGACGGCGAGCTGAAGGACGACCAGCGCAGCGTGCTGACCGCCCAGACCATCGAACACTACCGCCAGCGTATTGTCGAATTTGAACGTCGGGCGCTGACCCAGAAGCGTTGATTCAACACCATCGCCGAACACCTGAAGAGCAGCCCCGGCTGCTCTTTTGCTTTATACGAGAACACAGCACATGACCGCCGCCAACACCCGGATCCTCGAGCTGCGCGCCGAACTGGACCAGCACAACTACCGCTACCACGTGCTCGACGAGCCGAGCATCCCGGACGCCGAATACGACCGCCTGTTCCGCGAACTCAAGGCGCTGGAAGCCGAGCACCCGGAGCTGGTGACCGCCGACTCGCCCACCCAGCGCGTGGGCAACGCGGCGCTGACCGCGTTCAGCCAGGTGCGCCACGAGATCCCGATGCTCAGCCTGGGCAACGCCTTCGAAGAAACCGACATGCGCGAGTTCGATCGCCGGGTGACCGAAGGTCTGGACTTGCCGGTCGGTGACCTGTTTGGCGGCGGCGCGGCGGTGGAATACAGCTGCGAGCCCAAGCTCGACGGCCTGGCCGTCAGCCTGCTGTACCAGGACGGCCTGCTGGTGCGAGGTGCCACCCGCGGCGACGGCACCACCGGCGAGGACATCAGCGTCAACGTGCGCACCATCCGCAACGTGCCGCTAAAGCTGCAGGGCAGCGGTTGGCCGGCCACCCTGGAAGTGCGCGGCGAAGTGTTCATGTCCAAGGCCGGTTTCGAACGCCTCAACGAGGCGCAGATGGAGGCGGGCGGCAAGACCTTCGCCAACCCGCGCAACGCCGCCGCCGGCAGCCTGCGCCAGTTGGACTCGAAGATCACCGCCAGCCGCCCGCTGGAATTCTGCTGCTACGGCCTGGGCCAGGTGTCCGAGAACATCGCCGACACCCACATCGGCAACCTGGAGCAGCTGAAAGCCTGGGGCATGCCCATCAGCCGCGAGTTGAAACTGGCCAAGGGCATCGACGAGTGCCTGGATTACTACCGCGACATCGGCGAGCGCCGCACCGCGCTCACCTACGAAATCGACGGCGTGGTGTTCAAGGTCAATAGCCTGGCCAGCCAGCGCGAGCTGGGCTTCCGCGCCCGTGAGCCACGCTGGGCCATCGCCCATAAATTCCCGGCTATGGAAGAGCTGACCGAACTGCTGGACGTGGAGTTCCAGGTGGGGCGTACGGGCGCAGTGACGCCGGTGGCGCGCTTGAAGCCGGTGAAGGTGGCCGGCGTCATGGTGGCGAATGCAACGCTGCACAACATGGGCGAGATTGCGCGCCTTGGCGTAAAAATCGGCGATACGGTGGTGATTCGTCGTGCAGGCGATGTTATTCCCCAAGTGATGCAGGTAGTGGAGGAAAGGCGGCCCGACGGGGCTACCTCCATCGAGATCCCTACAGCTTGTCCGGTATGTGGCTCCCCCGTTGAACCGACGAAACTGGTAAGGCGCACGAAGCAGCAGGTCATCATCACGGATGGTTCTGTTTACCGCTGTACCGGTCGCCTTGCTTGCGGCGCTCAACTAAAACAGGCCATTACCCATTTCGTCTCGCGTCGGGCAATGGATATCGACGGTTTGGGTGAGAAAATTGTCGAGCAGTTGGTTGATCAGGGGTTGGTCTCTTCCCCCGCAGACCTTTATCGCCTGAAGGAAGATCAACTGTTCGAGCTTGAGGGTTTTGCTGAACTGTCGAGCAAAAATCTTGTTGCTTCCATTGCTGCCAGTAAGCGCCCCGCCATGGCACGGTTTATCTTCGCGCTGGGTATTCCGGACGTGGGAGAGGAAACCGCCAAAGTGTTGGCAAGGTCGCTGGGAAACCTTGAAAGAATTGGTAGAGCTTTACCTGATGTACTGGTCTATCTGCCTGACATCGGCCTTGAGGTTGCGTATGAAATTCACGATTTCTTCGAGGATGAGCACAACCAGTCGGTGATCAAGCGTTTGGTGAGTCCAGATGGCGTGGATCTGGACCAGTCTGCAGAGGTGCATGCCGAGTTTTCTGGCGCGGTCTCCTTTAGTGATTTCATATTCAGGTTGAATATCTTCGCGCTTGGCAAGGTTGGGGCTGACAAGCTGGCTGCTCGGTTTGGCACGCTTGAGGGGTTGATCAACGCAGACTGGCTGGACATGAAGCAGACGCTTCCTGATAAAGCGGCCAATAACGTGAGGGAGTTCTTCAGCCAGCCTGAGAACGTGAAGCGGTCGCTTGAAGTTGAAAAACAGCTCGCCGAATTCGGCATGCACTGGGGCAGCGAGAAAAAAGTCATCGAAGGCCTGCCCCTCACCGGCCAGACCTGGGTGCTGACCGGCAGCCTGGAGCGCATGAGCCGCGACGTGGGCAAGGAAAAACTCGAAAGCCTGGGCGCCAAGGTGGCAGGCTCGGTGTCGGCCAAGACCCACTGCGTGGTAGCGGGGCCGGGCGCGGGCTCCAAGCTGACCAAGGCCAACGAACTGGGCGTGAAGGTGCTTGACGAAGACGCCTTCGTCGCCTTCCTGGAAGGCCACGGCATCACCGCCTGATCGTACGATTTCTGGGGGAGCGGGCTTGCCAGCGAGCTTTTCAGGGCCTCAAAAGCTCGCTGGCACGCCAGCTCCCACAGGGTTACCAATTTATGCAACGATCCCACCGCAGCGCACTCATAAGGAAATGCCAAAACAGCGGGGGTCACCCATGTCACAGCCGGACCAGGACACCATTCAATGGCTCGTGGACCAGTCCATGCTCCATGCCGCCAAGCAACGCGCCCTTCAATACGCCGGCCAGGCCCGCCTGTGGCAAAGGCCCTTCGCCGAAGCCCGGCCGCGGGACGCCTCGGCCATCGCCTCGGTGTGGTTCACCGCCTACCCTGCATCCATCGTCACCCGTGAGGGCGGCTCGGTGTTGCAGGCCCTGGGTGATGAAACCCTGTGGCACGCGTTGTCGGAAATCGGTATCCAGGGCATCCACAATGGCCCACTGAAACTGTCCGGTGGCCTGCGCGGCCGCGAACGTACCCCCAGCGTCGACGGCAACTTCGACCGCATGAGCTTCGACATTGACCCGGCCTTGGGCACCGAAGCGGAAATGCTCGGCCTGAGCCGCATTGCCGCCGCCCACAATGCCATCGTCATCGACGACGCGATTCCCTCGCACACCGGCAAGGGTGCCGACTTCCGCCTGGCCGAGCGCGCCTACGCCGACTACCCCGGCCTGTACCACATGGTCGAAATCAAGGAAGAGGACTGGCCGCTGCTGCCCGACGTCGAGCCGGGCCGAGATGCGCGCAACCTGCCGCCTGAAACCGTCGACCTGCTCAAGGCCAGGCACTACATCGTCGGCCAATTGCAGCGGGTAATCTTCTTCGAGCCCGGGGTGAAGGAGACCGACTGGAGCGTGACGCCGGTGATTGTCGGTGTCGACGGCAAGGCGCGGCGCTGGGTGTACCTGCACTACTTCAAGGAAGGCCAGCCGTCGCTGAACTGGCTGGACCCCACCTTTACCGCGCAGCAGATGATCATCGGCGATGCCCTGCATTCCATCGACGTGATGGGTGCGCGCATCCTGCGGCTGGACGCCAATGGTTTCCTCGGGGTGGAGCGGCGCGCCGAGGGCAATGCCTGGTCCGAAAGCCACCCGCTGTCGGTGAACGGCAACCAGCTGCTGGCCGGCACCATCCGCAAGGCCGGCGGCTTCAGCTTCCAGGAGCTGAACCTGACCATCGACGACATCGCTACCATGTCCAAGGGTGGCGCCGACCTGTCCTACGACTTCATCACTCGCCCGGCGTACCAGCACGCGCTGCTGACCGGAAATACCGAATTCCTGCGGCTGATGCTGCGCCAGGTGCACCACTTCGGCATCGACCCGGCCTCGCTGATCCATGCCTTGCAAAATCATGACGAGCTGACCCTGGAATTGGTCCACTTCTGGACCCTGCATGCCCACGACACCTACCTGTACCAGGGCCAGACCTTCCCGGGCAATATCCTCCGCGAGCACATCCGCGAGGAAATGTACGAGCGCCTGGCCGGCGAGCATGCACCCTACAACCTCAAGTTCGTTACCAATGGTGTGTCGTGCACCACTGCCAGCATCATCACCGCCGCCCTGGGCATCCGCGACCTGGACGCCATCACCGCCGACGACGTGCAGAAAATCAAGCACATCCACCTGCTGCTGGTGATGTACAACGCCATGCAGCCGGGCGTGTTCGCCCTGTCGGGCTGGGACCTGGTGGGCGCCTTGCCGCTGCCGGCCGAGCAGGTAGCGCACTTGATGCAGGACGGCGACACCCGCTGGATTCATCGTGGCGCCTACGACCTGGTGGACCTTGACCCCAGCGCCGAATTGTCCGCCGGCGGCATGCCGCGGCCGAAGACCCTGTATGGCAGCATCACCAGCCAACTGCAGCAGGCCGATTCCTTCGCCACCCAGCTGAAGAAGATTCTCGCGGTACGCCGCGCCTACGATATTGCCGCCAGCCGCCAGATCCTTATCCCGGACGTGCAACACCCCGGCCTGCTGGTGCTGGTGCATGAACTGCCGGCGGGGAAGGGGACGCAGATCACCGCGCTCAACTTCAGTGCCGACAGCCTGGTGGAAACCCTGCACCTGCCGGGCATCGCCCCGGGCCCGGTGGTAGACATCATCAACGAGCGGGTGGAAGGCGACCTTACCGACAGCGGCGAATTCACCATTACCCTCGACCCCTACGAAGGCTTGGCGCTGCGTGTGGTCAGCAGCACGCCACAGTAACGACTACGCTGCCCCCGTCACCCCCGGAGAACGTGCATGTACCGCCTTTTCGAGCAATTGAGCACCCGCATCGCCGCGCCCTTCGTGGGGCAGGACAACCGCCACAGCAAGGTCTGGCACTGCCAGTGCGGCCAGTCGATCTTCTTCCGCAACAGCCAGTGCCTGGCCTGCTCGGCAGCTCTGGGCTACTGGCCGGAACTGAACCTGCTGTCGTCCCTGCAAGCAGGCCCCCAGGCCGGCACCTGGCAACTGGACGGCGACCTCGACGCCGGCCAGTTCCGGCGCTGCGCCAACCTCGACACCCCGGCTGCCTGCAACTGGCTGGTGCGCGCTGACAGCCCGGCCACGTTCTGCGTGTCCTGCGCGCTGAACCGCACCATTCCCGACCTGTCCGTGGCGGAAAACCCCGAGCGTTGGCGCAAGGTGGAAACCGCCAAGCGGCGCATGGTCTCGCAGTTGATCAACCTGGGGTTGGACGTGGTGCCCAAGGTGGTGGATGACGACACGGGCCTGGCCTTCGACTTCATCGGTATCGACCTGGAAGGCAACGCGCCCATGACCGGCCACGCCAACGGCCTGATCACCCTGGATATAAAGGAGGCCGACGACGCCCACCGGGAAAAGGTGCGGGTGATGATGCGCGAACCGTACCGCACCCTGCTGGGCCACTTCCGTCACGAAGTGGGCCACTACTATTGGGATCGGCTGGTGGCGGGCAGCCACTGGCTGGGTGAATTCCGCAACCTGTTCGGCGACGACAGCCAAAGCTATGCCGATGCCTTGCAACGTCACTATGAACAGGGCGCGCCGCTGGACTGGCAGCAACGTTACGTCAGCGCATACGCCACCATGCACCCCTGGGAAGACTGGGCCGAAACCTGGGCGCACTACCTGCACATGATGGACGCGGTGGACACCGCCCTGGGCTTCGGCATGAGCGCGCGCGACATGGACCTGGACTACCAGCCATTCCCGCTGGACACCCTGTACGATCCCCAGCACGCCAGCGGGCCCGCATTCCTGGCGTTCGTGAACACCTGGATAGAACTGGCCGGCATGCTCAACGAACTGTCGCGCAGCATGGGCCAGCCGGATTTCTATCCCTTCGTGCTGCCCCACGCGGTCATCGCCAAGTTGCACTTCGTACACCTGGTGATCCAGGAGGCAGGGGGCAGGGCGGATGAGGTGTTGCAGGTATAGAAGCGTATATAAAAGAAGGGCGCCCACTGGGCGCCCTTCTTCATCACATCGCGCTTACTGCAGCGCGGCCTGCCCAACCCCATTGATAGGGATGCGCTTGGCCTTGGCCTCTTCAGGCACCACGCGCAGCAGGTCAATGTTCAACAGCCCGTTCGCCAGCGTGGCAGCCTTGACCTCTATATGGTCGGCCAGCCGGAACGACAGCTTGAACGCCCGTTGGGCAATACCCTGGTGCAGATAGGTCACGGCCTCGCCGTTGCCTTCGCGCTTGCCGCCACTGACGGTCAACACGCCTTTCTCTACCTGCAACTCAAGGTCCGACTCCTGGAAGCCTGCGGCGGCCACCACGATACGGTATTGATCATCGCCATGTTTCTCGACGTTGTAGGGCGGGTAGCTGCTACCCGGCTCGTTACGCGCCGCCGACTCGAACAGATCGTTGAAACGGTCGAAGCCCACGGAATGGCGGAACAGTGGGGCAAGGGAAAATGCGGTAGTCATGGTCAATCTCCTGAACAATCAGCAAGGTTTGGTACGCGACCCGACTTCGGCATCGCGTACAAAACAGATAGGGGTGGCTGATTGGATTTCAAGAAATGGGCTGAAAATTTTTTGGCCCCTTTGCGCGGCCGCCGCCAACAGGCGTTGAGGGGGTAAACCCAAGTGTTTGAACCCCTTACGAATTTTTCCTGCAATCAAAGGTTGTATCTTCGCTCAGGACCGGTACAATGGCCCCGCTCGCTGCTAGGCGAGTGTTGTTATGGTGACCCCATCGGTCCCCCCGCAACGATTACCCGTTAACCTGGTCAGGCCCGGAAGGGAGCAGCCACAGCGGGAACATTGTGTGCCGGGGTGTGGCTGGTGGGGTTGCCTCCATTCTCTAAGTCCTTGATTTTACAAGGATTTCTCGCTCAAAAAACTCGAAGTGGAACAGCGTTTAGGTACACCTAAGTGGTGCATCATGCTGGGCATTCTATCATCCTCAGATTTTTATCCAAGCTTGCCTGTCTGTGCCTTGGGGTGGGCAGGTTGCCTGTTAATGATGTCTGACGAATGTCGCGGCAGCAGGCAAGGAGGGTGTCGGTATGGAGCGGCAGGCGAGCAGTCATGACGAGACGGTTATGGGACATGCTTCAGGAACGATCCCCTTCGACACATACGGCTCCGGTGTGCCGGTTGAAATATAGCCAAGCTGTTCGAGAAGATTTTTAGCACTGAAGGGAAGTAGTCGAAATCTGCTGAGCATTGTGGGAATAGTTAAAGTGACGACGATTGGTGCGGGCACTAACCCGTACTCTAGTGAGTTAGACTATTAACCACTGCCAAGAATGCACAAGGTGGAACATCTGTGTCCCCCTCTCCTAAACGGAGAGGGGGGAGCTTAGCTAGCTACTCAGTGAGCCAAGTCTCGAGAATGCCATTCTTGCTTACTGGAGCAGTAGAGCGCTCTCGTAAATTATCCATGAGGTACTGCATCTCCAATCTGTCGGGATAGCTCTCTCGACAAATATTGAGAAGCGTGCCGACAAAAGATTTTATTGTGTCGTTGTTATAGTCAAAGCTAGTTATCGTATGACAAATAACTTGTATTAAGTGGGAGTGAATTTCTGTTTCTAATATGCTAATCGTCGGGTCTATCAAAGATTCGAATAGTGATTTTTTCAAGCTTTCGTCGGAGTTTGTACTTGCTGCTAGGAATAAACAGCTGAGAGCAGAAGCTCGAAAAGCTATTTGGTTTGCATCGTTGAGATAAATGGATTTAAGGTTGTCTTTGTTCAGGCCGTACTGTTCGAGAATTGCTTCGGCGTCCCAGCGAATGTCATCGGGGTTACTAGTAGTCAGGACTCGTAGCAGGTTTTGGGCTACAAGAGGGAGGAAAGAAAAATCTTCAGGTAGTGCTAGCTTGAACGCCTCAATGCGCTCCGGTCCAAGTGGAGGTAGATAACTTAATGAAACGTTCCTCAATATCGGACGCAAAGCCATGAAAAGTTTAGGCTGCTTTTCCGACATTACACCCCAGCCGCTGAATAATGGCATCATCGAGTGAGGGTTTTTTGAAACTGTCTCAAAGATAATGTCGCTGTATTTATCTGAGTAGGCGTCGTCAATTTTTTCTATGAAGCTAAATGTTCCCATGTAGCTGGCTAGTGCAAGTTGTGGGTGGGTTATCGCTACTGTCTTTAGCTGGTCCCTGGTCTTGATTGTAGGGAGATTTTGAAGTTCGTAATATGGGGTTATTAAAGAGCCGGGTGCGGGCTCGGAGTTGATCAGTGTGTCAAGATCCGATTGGCTAAGGCTTGAAAGTTTTGCGAGTGCGACGATTGGTGGCACCGAATAACAGTCAATAGGCAGGATGCTTGAAATCAAGCTGTGCTTGATAAAGTCTATCAGTTGGTATTGAACGGCTACCTGGTAAATTGTGGTAAGTGATTTGAGCGTTCTTTCTTGCCTAAATATAATGCAGTTGTTGATTATTTGGCATGCAGGTGCCTTGCTGTTCCAGTCGACAAGTTTAAGGTCTTCCGGGAGTTTTCCTGTCTTCCAGTTGTCAAGCCTGCGTACTACTGTGCATCCATTGATTTCAAGCTCTTCGTTGTCGTCACTGCGGTTTTGTGACCTCCAAGCAGGATTTAGCATCACCCAAAGCCCTTGCTTAACGTTTTCAGGGAAGTCGTATTCATCAAGGTCTACACGGTTTTTTATGACTGACCTGACGTATCTAAGAATTAGGTCAAGATTAAGCCCAGAGGGTGGGGCTTCCATGACAAAAAATTCCAGCGATAGTTGGATGAACCATTTGCTTTGCGGAGGTCTGTTGGTTGTTATGAATGGATAGTTGTCGTGGCCTAGAATCAGTAAATATATGCCGTCAAGATATGAGGGGGACGAGGTTTTTAATTTTCTTGAAACTTCATGTCGGCGATTGTGTTCGCATGGGAGTCGCTGAGCTAAGACAGCGGCTGCGTTGATCTGTTCAGGCTCACTTAACTCTAAGAGAGCATCAGTCATGCAGTTCAGAAGCCAACTTAAGGTGTTTGGGTGACGTACTGTGCAAAGCGATTCTGTGATATCGGCTTCCATCATCCCATAAATTGGAGATAAGCTATCCTTAAATTGGAGGCGCACAGATCGGTCCTGTTCGAAAACCCCTTCATGTAAAAGGCGGAGCGTCATTAGCGCCCCCGCACCCATTCTTCTGCTGTAGAAACGAAGCGGGGGTGATATATCACTGTCGTCTAATTTTAGGATCGTACTAACTGCGACGGCCAGTTCTGTGGGGCGGGAGGTGACGATTAATGCGCTTATTGCAAAATGCATTACTTCTCGCCAGTGAGAGTCGCCGCCTGTGATCTCCAAACGCGATTGCAGTTGTTGGTGGGTTACACCTGAATATAAGAATTCAGCAGCGAAAAATTCTTGCAGTTGGCGGACGTCGAATCGGACAGAAGAACTACTTTCGGGGGTGCTCACAAAAACTAGTCTTTGAACTGTTGCCTCCATTAGTGTTGCAACGATTTCATCGATTTTGTCGTCTTCATATTTCTGCGTCGTCTGCCTCGTCAGGGATTCAAACTGGGCTCTGCTGAGAGTAGTTTCGGCTCCCTCGCTATTCTCTGCCTTTGCGTGTAATGCGATACCTAGGCGCGAGTGGATGGCTTTCAGAAGTACGCTGTTATCCCGTAACAGTTGCGAAATTCTTGCGTCGGGGAAGTTTTTTAGACTTTCCCTTCTTTTCATTACTTGATAAAAATTCTCGAATAGTTCCCATCGTTTTTCAGGCGGCCTGCCACCTTCCTTGACCACTATTGCCATAATGTGGGATTGAAGCGGAGTAGTCATGAGTTCTTTAACTTGGGGCGAATCTATCGCAAGCTTCAAGGTATCGAGGCACCTCTCTGCATCGGATTGTCCAGTTGAAAATCTGATAACTCCTTCCGCGCACTTTAAGGCTATGTCGGTCGGGAGCGGGGTTAGATCTAATGTAACTGCATTTAGCTCTTTAAATTGCCCGGAGTAACCTTGCGGTCGAGTCGTGCATAATATTAATGCATCTGTGTCTAGCTGGGGTAGAGTAACGTTGGCGAAGCGTGTTACCTCGTCGGCTACGTGGTCCTTTACATCATTGGGCACTTCATCCAATCCGTCGAAGTTGAAGAACCAGCTGCGAGTTTCGAATGCTCGCTTAAGTGTGCCTCCTTCTACTGGTTGGTCAATTTTGACTGAGATTTTTTCGCATAGGTACGCTAGTATGCCTTTGGATTGTGGTGCGGATCTTCCTCCATGCCAGCTAGCGTAGTCTTTTAATTCTATCGAAATTGGTATTCTTGCAGTTATCGGTTTGAAGTTTAGTTTGGCGGCCGCGTGGAGTAACTCCCTTGCGGTTTCCTGCACATCTGGAAGGGTTGTAGGTGAGTTGGTTTCGAGCAGCAACGCAGCTCGTTGAATCTGGCAGAAAAACTGCCCTGCAGTGGATTTTCCTTGACCAGGACCGCCTTTGAGTATTATCGATCTTGCTCTTCTCGGGTGTGCAGCCCAAGCTCGCCATCCTTCTCCGAAACGTGCCCATGCAGTTGGTTTGTGGACGTTCGACGCTGTTGAGACGAGGGTTTCTAAAATATAAATTTGATCCTCGAATTCCTTGGGCTGAGCTGGAAGATCAACGAATAGTTCATATATTTTTGGTTTTGGTCCGGTCCCTCCAGCTTGCTCAAGTTTTGTGTATATTTGGTCCTTGAATTGGTCAAGTATTAGGTGGTCAATTATTGGGCGTACTTGGGCTGATGCGTCACCCATTTGGTGGTACATGGCGGAAAGCACATGCCCGGGCGTCAAAAAATGTCCGAAATATGTCGACACGTGCAGGTCGCGGGCGAGATAGTCAAGTATTTTTCTGCCGCCCCATATGTCGAATTTGAATCCAGATCCGAATGCATCCTCTACAAGGGTTTTTATTGAGTCATATGCCCCAGTGGCGGGTGTTCCAGACGGCTCTATATTAGTTGCTACTATCCAAATGTCCGGCCTTGCTCGTGGTTGGGTTTTATCTAGGTAGGCCGTGAGTTCTTTCTTTACTTCAGCTATAAGCCATTTTTGAGGGTCTTTCGACAGGTGGGGCTTATGGAACTTGGACTGGATAATCCATGTCCCATTCCAACGGTCCACTTCACTGGGATATGGCGCCTCTCCAATAAGTAGTCCGTCTCTACCCCCATCAGCGCCCTGCGCGAACCCCGTCACGCCTTTGCCCAAGACCGACAAGGCTAGGGAATTCACCATATGTTCAAAGGTATGAGAGTCGAGTTGCGTTAAATCAAAACTGTTAGACACGGTTCCTTCCTTGAGTAAGGTGAAAATTTAGGCAGCAGGGGGACCTACGGATCCTGCTTAGGTGGCATTTTGATATGGATACGAGGTAGATGCCAGCTGACGGTTAATGAGGTTGCTGCTGAGATGCCATACTTCACTGCGATTCAGGCGGAAAGCGACCGTTTCTGGGCTCCAGTCGCCAGGCTGAGAGCACCACCTAATGCGCAATGCAATACACCAGCCGGTTTGAGCCTACATACCATCGGCTCGGTTTTAGCGAGGTCAACGGCTCCGTTCTGGGCGCTTGACGTTTCCCGGTCTGTATAGAAGGCAAGTAATTCACGGACGGTCTCCAGGGGAATTGCCGACATGGTTTCGAACTACAGGTGCGGGTATCGACCTCTAGCGCTACCGTTCGGCGAGGGCTACACGGCCTCCTAGGCCTGTTAGTTCAGGGGCCCAGCATTCAACAAGGCAGGTCCTTCCACTCGCGATCCAGACTTTGCATCGCGAAAATTATTTACCAACACGAGCGATTCCTTGTGTAATCGCCTTCTGATTCCGATCAAGATAGGAAAGGCAATCGGTCACGCGTCCTAGCACTTCAATTGAGCCACGATCACCTACCCACTTTGTCAATTCCTCGATGGCCGCAGCCAAGGCGAGCTGGTTCGTGTGTAGGTCTGTCAGTACCTGTTGAAGCTGTGTCGTCTTGTCCATGATTGCTCCAGGGCATGCCTTCCGTTGAAGGCATTGTAGAATCAATTCCTCGACTACGATCTGCTGAAAGGGAAAAAGTACGCATGAGGAAAGGGATACTGATCGGGGCGTTCGTGCTATCAGCGAATGCTTGGGCGGGAGGCGACTACCAATGCACGATCCGTCGTGTGGTATCAGCCACTGAGCCGTCTGCATACAGCTCGATGGTCGGCAAGCAATTCACCGTGGGAAGGCAATCGGGGCTAATGGCGGGGTCGTTGAAGAATTCCTACTTTACTGAGCCCCAGGTCATTGATCCAGGCTCAACGGAGAACAGCTACAAGGTGGTGACAACGATGCGAACGGATCAAGGAGCGGGAGCTGGCTCCACTGTCTTTGCCCTGATCATCAATGAGTATGCAGATGGTCCGCAGAAGCCGTTCACCTTCATGGCTGACAGTGATGTTTTCTTCGGTGCCTGTCAGCACTTCTGAGGGTGGGGACTAATCAGGCATCACCATGCTTACTGGAAATGGATCATTTGAAGTCTAGGTCGGCAAGGGGGACCGTCGTTGACAGGCCACTGTTGATGTCGCGCATACGCTGTTCCGCGATGTACAAGTCTTCAAGGTCGTCCAAGTGAAGCACTATTGCTTGCTGTGCGTAGTATTCCTTCGTCTTTCCGGTCGATACCGCGAGCTGATCTAGGCGGTCTTCAACGTCAGTTGGCAGTTCGATAGTGAGCACGATTACGCTCCGTTGCGGGGTAGGTCCGAAGTGTAGCAAAGCTGAAAGAGGGCTTCTTGGTGGGGCATACCAGCCACCTACTTTCTCATCAAGCGGGCGCTTCGCTCGTTCTGCGAGCACCACCGCTTGCCATCCTTATGCATTAACCAAGGGTTGTAGAATTCCCGGATGTCTCTCGACATGCGGTGCGGGTCTACTTGCAAGCGCTGGTTTTCGGAGCGTCGGAATGCTTTATGCCAGCAGGCCTTATCGAATGCTTCCGACTTTGCTGTTGTGATCCCGAAGATGGGGGTTTTGCGTCGACTTCTGCTCATCGGATGGACTCAGGGCTATTGAGGCGCATCTGACGTGCACCGCCCTGAATCTTTCAGAGCCGAACAGGCTACCAGTGGATCGCGAGACACAAAAGCCTGGCGCTGCGGTTACCGTTTCCGTTGGTCGTCTAGTGGGCTTGGAAGCGGCTTGGTGGAGGGGGGTTTCCCTTATAAGGGTGGCTCGGTGCTTAGCCCCCTAGCCGCTGTGTAACTCGGTTGTGGCCTTTGCGGATGAAATATCAGGGGCGTCTATGGCTTTTGCTAGCCGTCGTTCATAGGGCGTTACAGGGCCTCTCACAGGGTCACGCTGGGGCTGGCGGCGGGAATGCTCTGAATTGCACCAGATGCCCCCGCTGGCAGGGACTAGGCCAAGCTCACTTCCCGCTTGATCCGGTACACGGTGGCCACGCCGCAGTCTGCAAGCTTGGCAATCTTCTCTGCCGACATGTTGGGGTGATCCTTCATCAGTGTCTGTACCTCTTTCCATATCGCCACGTTCTTGCCTTTGCCGGTGGGTCTCCATTCAGGGTCGGCAGCACGTTTGTTCTCCAGGCCTTGCCTGATCCGCTCCACGCGCTTTTCTTGATCCAAGCGGGCCATAGTGGCCATCAGGTCAATGAGCATTCCGTTGATCACGTCCATGATCTGGCCTGCAATGCTTTGGTCAGCAATCTGGTGGGTGGTTTCCAAGTCTTGCACGACTAGGCGTAGCCCCTTGGATTCGATGGTGTACTTCAAGGTTTTCCAATTGGCTTGGGATAGGCGGCTGAGGCGGTCCACGGACTCAACTAGCAACACTTCTCCGGGACTTGCTGAATCCAGCAGCCGCATTAGCTCTGGTCGGTTCAGCTTCGTGCCTGAAATGTTCTCCGCGTAAGTGGTGACAATGTTCAAGCCCTTCTCGGCGGCGAACTGCTCCAAGGCAACCTTAGCACGGTTGGCATCTTGATCCTTGGTGCTAGCTCTCAGGTAAAGGTGGGTGTTCACTGCTCGCTATCCTTTGCTCTCGTAATTGATAGCTTTATGATAATTCGATCATATATCTATATTCAATACCTAATTAATAGTGCTTTGAGTGTCGCTATCGCACTACCGGTTAGGTCTACTTCATTGATAGCGGGGCAGGGCGGTATTCAGGAAGGAAGACGGCAGCCTGTCCAATGCTGGGGGGGCGTTGGTGAGGGGCGTGACCTCTACTCGTTCAGCCACTGATACAACGCTTCGCCCGCTGGCGTCAGCCTGCAAACGAGTTCCGTAGCATCCTCGCTCGGCATTACCTCTGTTCGGATGTAGCCGCTGCTGATGAGAGCCTGTACCCAGGTAAGATTCTCGCCCTCAAGCGGAAGTGGCTTACCTTCGCTGGCTAACTGCAGCAATGCGGGGGTGTAGGGTACATGGCTCTGCACTGGGACTCCTCGGCTGATGTCGTTAATCCGCTATTGATCCAGGGGGGGCTGCCATCATCTGCATCGTTCGCAGGCTGCACTCTGGCCAGGCCATTTATCGCCATTTGACGGAGGCCGACCTGGATGACGGTGCTCGACTTAGCAATGTCCTTCATGGTGCAGGCCAGGGTCCAAGCCACGGGACCTTCGCCATTTTCAAGTAGCCAGTACGAGAGGTTACCCAGAGCGTCGGCAATGGCGAGTTGGTTCTTGTACAGTTCGTTCAGCACCGCTGTGGCGCATTGATGATCATCCAGTTTCATGTGCATTCCCTCGCATCAACGGCACAACCGGTGTTTGTGTCGTACTTGCTTCATGTTCCCTGTCTGACTCAATCCCTTAAATTTTATGCGGGAATTATGGCGGGCGGACGTCTGCCTAAGCCCCATGAGCTTCAATCCCAGTATTTCCGGGGCTATCGTGTGAGGGTAGCAGGTGGGAGCGGCGCTACATGGTTAGGCAGGATTAGTTCGGAATAGCTGCGGTGTTAGTTATACGAGACCGGCCTGTTAGCCTAAAGGCCTGCGAAGAGTGCTGAGATACTGACGCCCAAGGCATCAGCCAGCACCTTGATTGCGTTGATCGACGGGTTAGCCCCGCCTGTTTCGATACGGGACATGTAGGTTTTGGCGAAGCCGCACTTGTCCGCAAACGCCACCTGGCCAACGCCAACAGCCAAACACAACTCCCGCAATCAGCCGCTGATAGCCTCAACGTCTGCAATGAGCTCGGACGGGCGGCATCCCAGTGCAGATGCCAGCTTGAAGATGATAGTGATGGTCGGCTGGTTCACTCCACGCTCGATCAGGCTCACGTAATTCCGCTGCACATCAGCCTCCAGTGCCAACTGCTCCTGCGTCAGTCCTGCCAGCTTCCGCCGCTCGCGAAGAACTTTACCGAACGCCAACCCTGCTTCCACTGGGACCCCCTTAAATAAGGAGGCACTGTCGTGTCCGTGGGAGGCGAGGTCTTCACAATATACTGTGAATATTCGGTGTTAGCTGGCAATATTCTGCATAGCGAGCCTGTTTGGCAGGACGTTTAAGGCGAAGAACCTAGTTCACCGTTTGAGCTAGTTAAATTGACAACAAACTTGTTGGAGCTAAATGATGAGCGAACAAAACGTCACACCTGCACTAGATACTGCTGGTGGCACGGTCTACTTGAATCCAGCGATGCTAGGGAGGCTGGCTACGTTGACCATGGCCAGCCCCCACGCTACCACCGTCATGTTTTTCCTGATGGCGAGAATGGCTGGAGATGGTACGGTGCGGGTCACCCAAGCCACTCTAGCGAAGCAATGCGACAGCACGCTGCAGCAAGTAGAGAAGGCTATCGTCGATCTTGCGGATGCAGGCTGGATCAGTTCGGTCAGTGCGAGCGCTGAACCCGGGGGAGCGTTGGTGTGCGTCATAAATCCTGAGCTTGCGATGGCGGAGCAGATAGGGGAGTAGGCGTAACTAGCCTCCAGTTTGGCGAATATTATTCAGGTCAGATGGCTGGTGTTAAGGCCCACTACCCTGGACCTTTCTTGGTCATATGCCGTTGGGGTAATGGCAGCTGTGGCCAATGGAAGTGCAGGCCTTTCCAGCTATGCGGCCCTACCTTCTAATTACTGGCGAAGGTCCGGTCACAAATGCCCACCGTAAGCCTTATCGTGTGTGCTCTTGGCACAAGTATGGTACCGGCACATGAACTATGCAGGGATTGGACAACCCCTTTCCCTGCATTGTTTAGGTGGCGCTTGGATACATTTGTGCCTTTGGGCACGGATGAACTATTGTGACCTTTTCCGAAGTTAACATACGGGCCTTGGTTGGTCGTGGCTGAGGCCACAGATCAAGATCAAGATCAAGAGCGGGGAGGGGCTGCTTGCCCCGTCTCTCCCCTTACCTATATAAGGATTAGATCTGTGCTGTAGCACAGGTTGTCGCATTGTGGCGTAAGCGCCACGTAATAACTGTATAGGTATTGCATAATGCGGCGACGGAGATCTTGGCATTACTTGATTGGATGCAGGTGCAGGAAGTAGTCGCATAGAAGTCTGTGTCTATTACATTCTATAGAAAGGGTGACGCCAACCCGTCACACCCGTCATAACATTGCTGGAGCCCTTGTTTTACGCGGGGTTCAGGCATGACGGGTGGTACTACAACCCGACACTCACTCGTCATACCCATCATGCGCCTGTGCCGGTCAAGTAAGCTGCCTTCAGTTGGGCTGGTGAAGTTTTCTCGGAAAGTCCGTTTGCGAGCCCTCCAGGCGTAATCCACCAGCGGCCAGTTGAAGTCCGCTTCCCCAAGCACCCTTGTGCGGAAAGTTCAGTAGGCACTGCCCTATTGCTAAGAGTTTCCCCAGTCTGGGCAAGGTACTGTGCTTCGATGTCCAGGGCCTTAACGACAAGGCTCAGTTTAATCTGCCCAGCAACAAACTCATTGAGCGGGCTATGGTGGGCTATGCCGATCATCTGCCGCTTGCTATCAGTCATTGGGGGCTTCCCGCCAGCATGAAAGGTTGACAGGTCAACTGTCTCCAGCAAATCCCGTACAATCTGCATGCCACCTTGCTGAGTCAGCCAAGGCTTGAGCGTGACGTTGAGGAAGTGGTCGGTTTCCTCTATCGACACCTTGTGTTCAATGTAGGCAGGCACCCAGAATCTACGGTCTTCTCGTTCCAAGGTTAGAGGGCAAACATCGTTGCTGGACATCAAGAAGCTTAAGTAGTTGTCGACCGTGGTATCAGGCACGTACTTCCGACGCAAGGTGATCGTCCTGTTCCCCTGTATGGACTTTAGGGCGTGGACGGCAGCGCCACCTTTCTTGGCAACTTCGTCAATCAAGATAAGCGTCTTGCCTACCAAGGGGTCGTTGAAGTTGCCTATCACCTCGCTTAACGCTACCACGCCAACACTAGACTTTCCCAGTAACCCGGGAAGTATCGTTTCAGCGAGAAAGCCTTTGCCTACACCAGGAGCAGACCGTAGCAGCACCGTAGCGTTGATACGGGTGCCGGGATAACGAACCGCGTGGGCTAACCATTGCAGGAAGTAGCGTCGTTCTTCTTCAATTGGGAATAGGCGGTGCAGGAACTCTACAAACGGCGCCGCGTCCTGCAGGGATACTTGTGCCCCACTAGGTCGAATAGTTGGACCGGTCCACATGTTTAGGAGCCTATTGCCCTCGATTTCAACGATCCTACTGTAATTGCCTGGGAAGAAATCTTCCGCAAATACAAGTGGTAACTTGCTGAGCAGGTACTCGCCCGTGATATCTCCCGTCCCGCCCGCGTCCCGATAAGCTTGGAGTAGCATGCTGGGGTTGCCTTGCGGGGCAACTCTCATGTTTAACAAGTCGCGAAATCTAGGGCGATTATCTGTAGAGGGGACAATGACGAATCGCTCTTGTACCTTGCGAATTGCGGTGAAGCTGTTATCGGATAGACGAGGTGCAACGGTGGACATGCTTTCTTCCTTGTTTGAAATTGGTCAAATAATTTGATCTCCGCTATTTGGTGGTGCGCCTGGTTGGGGGCGAGGCTTCATTGTTTCATTCAATCTCTGGTGCTGATAGATGGCTGGCATACGTCACCAGCCATCATCATGTGATATATCGTCCAGGTCGGTTCATAGGATCGTCCGGGGTTGATATGTCCGTGTTGCTAAGGCTGTCGGCTAGCGTACAGTTGGGGCGCTTCTGTCGATCGGCATTAGGGTGTTACAGGCTGTCCCGACCATGTTTGGAAATAAGTTTGTGGATCCAGATCACACCTTTTCCGGTGAAGTATGTGGTGGCTCTGTACTCCGTATTGCCGGTAACATCGTTCTTGTATGAGGTTAATTTGAATTCGAAGCGTCCAGCATTCATATGTTTTTGGTAGGGTTGATTACGACGATGGTGATGAGACATCAGAATTTTTTGGGCTTGGAGGTAGCGAAGGAAGCATTTTCGGGTAGTGCCGAACATCTTGGAAACCTCACTTACGGTGTATAGTCGGGTGGTATCCACCAGATCGTTATAGAAGTCTACCTTCGGCGCGTCTTCCTCGATTTGCCGTTCGAACATTCGTACTTGCTCGGTATAGTCGAAAATCAAATTGTGCAAAGTTGGCACGTCCTTCAAAGCCTTTAGCGGCGTCCGGACTTGCTCTTCCAGCTCACGCAAGCGACGAATGACACCCAGTCGCAGCTTCGCGGTGTAGCCGAGGATCAGTGTTTCAGTCAGATCACGAGGCAGGCTGAAGCATGGTTTTTAGCGCTTGTAGGCGTCTAGGTAGACGGACGCAAAATCGCGTTCATCTTCACCCAGTTCAGCTAGGAGGTTGCGAATGTCCCGCATGACATCTGCATGCCGCTTCCCCGTCAGCTTTGCGATCTCCAGGCTGCTCATGGCTACGGCTGACGGTGAGTTGGTGAAATAGCCAACCGGTGCTCGCTGCAATCCGCAGGGAAATGGGCTTTCGGAAGACATGATTGTGGCTTTAGCCATTGGCTGGTGTGTAGTGGCGGTATAAGTTGTTAGTGCGTGCATGTATATTGGGTTTCCATGATTTTTGGCTATAGCTGCCCGTCGCTCGGATTGAGCAGTAATGGCGGGCGATAGTGTTTTCAAGTTTCTCGCGGAGTTATAGTGCAGGCGAGATGGGCACTTTGTGGTTTGAGTGCTAAGTCATAGTTGGTTGGCTCGTATTGTTCGTAGGAAAGCTTCGGGCAAAGGAGTCCCGTTGCAGAAACTTATGTTCTGTCGGTAGTGTGCTTGTCCACGTCTGTTGCGGCGTTGGTCGAAGTTTAAGTGTGACTGGCCTTCGTTCCAGGCGTAACTTTATGCTTGGGGCGCTGGGGTGAGCGAGTGTTACTGTGCAGGCATTAATTTCCATCCTTTGTTCTGGCGGCGCATGGTCAATGTCATAAACCAGTCGATGTCATCCAGGGTGATAGTCTGCTTGGGGCAATAAGCCGTCAACACATCTATGAATAAGCGGATGTCTGGGTCAACGTCATATGACCGGTTGGTTTCCGAATCGATTTTGTTGGCACTAAGGCCGAGCACTGCATCAGTGTCGTTGTTTACCACGAGCCATAAATTATCATTCCATTGGCCAAGCGTCGGTTTCGGTTTTTGAGTGCGAGTGCTCTTGGTGTTCGTGCGGGTGCTTTTGGGGCGTTGGTTAACTGCTTGCTTCTTAGTGTTAGTTGTTTGTTGTGTTTTCATTGGGCAATAGATCGCTATGTCTCGAAAGTCGGAATTATTTTGTGTTTGCAGTTTGGTTGCGAAGTTGGAGCGGGGGTGCTGCTACTGTTTGTTGTGGTGCAAAGTTGCTGCAGCTGCTTACTTGGGTTCTGGCTAGCGCATGATTTTCATTGCCTGAATATTATTGTTTGTTTTGCTATTAAGGCGGTTTCGGAGCTGCTCGTCAGCAGGTGAGACATATTTAACAATGGTTGGAATCGGGTGTCAACAGAACGTGGTGCACTATTTCATGGGTAAAGTCCATCACTTTGTTTACGAAAGAGCTGAAGTTGGCTGGAGGCCTGTTTATTCCAGGGGGTTAGTGATCCTGAAGGGTCTATATTGATATACCACGATGTCTGCGTTTTGTTTACGAAAGCCGACCCTGCTTATTACTGCGTAGCTTTATGGGGTAGTGCTTGCCCTGGCGGTGTTGAGGCGTGCGGTGCTGCCCGAGCCGCTGCTCCAGTAGCGCTTGCCAGCATGTACGGTCTCTGCTGGGCTGAAGCAGCGTTTAGGGGGGAGGCGGGTTTACTTGGTCGCCATGCTGATGTGCTCCAGAGCTCCTAGCATCGCCTTCAGCGGGCTGCGACTACCGTAGATGCTGAAGGTCACTGCACCGTCCTCATGCCCAGCTATCCGCTTGATCAGCGAGTCCTGCACTCCAGCATCACGCAGGTCATCGATGAGCGTGTGGCGGAAACTGTGGAACGTCTTCCTGGGGTCGCTGATGCCCAGCTTCGTCTTGTAGCGCCCGAACCATTTGGATGGTGCATGGCCTAGCTTGCCCCGAACGGCTTCCAGGTCTGGAAACATGCTTTCTGCCCCGGACTGCCGGAGTGACTGCACGTGCTCCAATAAGCCGAGTTCCATCAATGCCGGGTGCAACGGAAGTACGCGGCGGCTGCTGCTGTTCTTGAGTTGCTGGCCTTCACGTTTGTCATCAATGCTGATGCATTGGATCCCTTGCTGCTCAATGAAGTCATCCAGCTTCAGTTGGCACAGTTCCTCCAGCCGCGCCCCTGTGGCTCGCCCTAGCAGAGGCAGCCAGTAACGCCATGGATGCTTGCGTGCTTCTTTTAGCAGTGACTCATGATCCAGCAGAACAATCAGGTCATGGCGGTCGAAGGACAACCTTGCTTCTTTCGCCGACCCCACCATTACCTTCAGTCCCGCCAAGGGATTGTCTGCTACATAACCGTTCGATCTGCACCAGTTCAAGAAGGCAGTCAGCTTGCGGAGGCGGTTGTTCACGGTGACGGCGGTGATGGTCTTGTACGGGGTGCCGGATTCAATCACCTGCTTCAGCGTCTTGTTCTTGAACTCCGGGCGTAGAGCAAAGTACTGGGGGCAGCGAGCCAGGCGTTCCTTCAATAGCCGAGCTTGCTTCAGGTCGAAGGCGTCGGCAGGCATGTCGCCCATCAGGTCGAAGAGATCGGCCAGTGCGCGTTCAACTTCCTCGATGCTTGCCTGCCGCCATGTCCCACCCCGTTTCCCTTCTTCTATATAGAGCTTGGCAAGTGTTGAAAGGGTGGGTGTGGCGCTTGCCTGCTTTGCTGCGGCGGCTGGCGTGGGTTTGGGGGATAGCCGCACGAGTGGGGTAGGGGCAGCGTCCCGCCATTGTGAACATGCAGCGCGCAGAGCCTGGAGTGAGGTGAGCGGGTTGTCTATTAGGTGGCGTTGGATCTGCTCAGCCAGCGATGCTGCCAGGAACAACGCTGCTTGACGGTCACGGAGTTTCAAGCACAGGCGAAGAGTGGACCGCTTCGGGAACAGGTGCTTGGGCAGCCGCAAGTTCAGGTAATAGACGGCCTGGCGCCGGATGATGTAGGCCATGAGTGGAACACCAGAGTGGAACAACCAAGTGGAACAAATCTGGCCACACCCCTGGTTCATGAGCGTCCGTGCGATAGCTCCGCACGTTGGAATTCCAGCAACCCTATATCCCTGAAACCTTTGCCCCGTAAGGCCCGCAACGATTACCCGTCATGCTTGCATGGCACCTGGTCAGGCCCGGAAGGGAGCAGCCACAGCGGGAACATTGTGTGCCGGGGTGTGGCTGGTGGGGTTGCCTCCATTCTCTGCTTTATCTCTCCTTTATATATGATGCTTCACCCTTTCGCCGTGTGGTGATATTGGGGTGATTTCGTGCGTCCCGGTATTTCTTCTCTATTGCCTTTGGTTTGAAATCCCGCAGTGGCTTCCCGCGCATGTCATGGGGTTGCATCAGGGCCTCCAGGTGCATGCCGTTGTTGTGATGGTGTTCATGCAGTCGCGCGCCGCCCGCGCGGCGCTTCGCGGCCGCAGGCCGCTCCTACCGTTTGTTTCGGGCCAATCACACCAATGCCATCTCCCGGGTCCGCTTTGTTTGCCCACTGCAAATCTCCTTTGGTGCAAACAGAGCGGCCCCGGGAGATGACACTGACATAACTGGCCCGAAACAAACGGGTAGCACCGGCCGTTAGGCCGGGTCGCGCCGCGCGGGCGGCGCTCGATGTCATGAGGCATGAAATCCTCAAGGCATGCACCTGGCGGCCCTGATGCGGTGGTTTGCCGGATGCTTTTGACTTTAAGGACAATTTATCGAAATCAACGCTTGACGCCCCCGCAGATCTCTCTATAATTCGCCCCACTTCCGGCGCAACCTAAACGGAAAACTCCTTGAGTTTCAAAGAGTTAACCGAAGTAAGCAGCTCCGAAAGGTTTCGATCTTAACGTCGAAAGCGGTGAAAAGGCAGTTGACAGCAACGCAGGTTGCTGTAGAATTCGCCTCCCGCTAACGAGAGATCGAGGCGAGTCAAGTGGTTGAAGTTGAAAGAGAAATTCTGGAAAACTTCAAAATAAACGCTTGACAGACTCTGAGGAAGGCGTAGAATGCGCGCCTCGGTTGAGACGAAAGAATCAACCAACCGCTCTTTAACAATTGAATCAAGCAATTCGTGTGGGTGCTTGTGACTCAGACTGATAGTCAAAAAGATTATCAGCATCATAAGTTACTCCGCGAGAAATCAAAGATGTAACCAACGATTGCT
>NZ_JBWCAM010000013.1:0-213781 GCF_056175065.1 Pseudomonas sp. JC1203 | reverse complement strand
GCCTTGGCTGCTACATCTTGTGGGAGCTGGGGTTCCAGCGAGCTGTTGGGGCCATAAAAGCTCGCTGGCAAGCCAGCTCCCACAAGACAGTTGCTGCTACGAAACCACCTGCGCCGTGCGTGGTAGGAGCCGGCCTTGGCCGCGCAACGCTGTAGCAGCTGCCGAGCGCGCCCTTAAAGCGGCGCCGAGCGCCCGGTCATCTCCCGCGCCATCTCGCTGGCATAGCTGTCGGTCATGCCCGCGATGAAGTCGATCATGCGCATGAACGAACCGTGCAGCGAGCCGCTCGGGTCCGGCGCGCTGTTACCCAGCAGGTCGAGGATGCGCCGGTTCTTGAACGATGGGGTCTTGCCGCCATGCTGCTCAAGTGCGGCGCCACACAGGGCATTGAGCAGAATTTCCAGAGTGGTGTAGGCGCCGATTTCCTGCAGGGTCTTGCGCTTGTCCTGGAAGATCTTCTTGCGGGCCATGTCCTTGGCGCTGAGCACACAGCGTTTGGCCGGGCCGTGCATGTGTTCCACCAGGTCACCGGGAAGGGTACCGGCCAGCAGCGCGTCCTGCTGTTCGACGAAGGCGCGTGCGGCGGCGTTGGTCAGGTGCTCGATGGCCTTGCCGCGCAGGATGGCCAGCTTGCGCCGACGCGAGTCCTCGCGGCCCAGCTGGCGGTAGGTTTCCGGCAGGTCGTCGCCCACCAGGCCCAGCAGCAGTGATTCCACTTCGGCGTAGTCCAGCAGCTCCATCTCCAGGCCGTCTTCCAGGTCGATCAGCGCGTAGCAGATGTCATCGGCGGCCTCCATCAGGTACACCAGCGGGTGGCGCGCCCAACGTTGCTCTTCCAGCTGCGGCAGGCCCAGTTTGTGGGCGATCTGCTCCAGCAGCGGCAGCTCGCTCTGGTAGCAGCCGAACTTGTGCTTCTTGTAGCCCAGGGAGTCGGCGTGCCGCGCGGTCCAGGGGTATTTGAGGTAGGTGCCCAGGGTGGCGTAGGTCAGGCGCATGCCACCGTCGAACTGGTGGTACTCCAGTTGCGTGAGCACGCGGAAACCCTGGGCGTTGCCTTCGAAATTAAGGAAATCCTGCTGCTGCGCCGGGGTCATGCCGTCCAGCCAGCCGCGCCCGGCCGCCTGCTGGAACCAGTGGCGGATGGCGTCCTCGCCGGAGTGGCCGAACGGCGGGTTGCCGATGTCATGGGCCAGGCAGGCCGACTGCACCACCATGCCCAGGTCGCTGGGCTCGCACCAGGCGGGCAGGCGCTCGCGCAGGGTCTCGCCGACGCGCATGCCCAGCGAGCGGCCCACGCAGCTGACCTCCAGCGAATGGGTGAGGCGGGTGTGGATGTGGTCGTTGCTGGTGACCGGGTGCACCTGGGTCTTGCGCCCCAGGCGGCGGAAGGCGCCGGAGAAGATGACCCGGTCGTGGTCCTTGTGGAACGGGCTGCGGCCCAGTTCTTCAGGGCTGTGGAGGATTTTGCCGAGGCGTTCGCGGTTGAGCAGGGTGGGCCAATCCAAGGCTGTTTCTCCTGAAAGCGGGTTAGGTGAGCTTCGGTGTTTGGCGGGGTTGATGCAAGTTTTTATGGTGTCACGGCATCAGATGCCTCAAGCCAGGAACGCCGCATCCACATCAATCAGCAGCAAGCGCTGGCCGTTGTCAAAGAACTGCCCCGCCGTGAGGCAGTACTGGTTGCTGGTGGCGTCGCGGTAGGTGTTGGACAGGATCAGCCGGCGCTCGTCCCAGCCCTCTGCCAGCAAGTGGTAGAAGTAGGGGCGCCACGACCAGTTGTGGCCCAGGTAGCTGGGGTCGGCGTGCCAGCCGTGCTGGCGCCATTCCATGTTGGGGGTGAGCTGGGTGCCGTGGCGGTCACACTGGTAAAAACGCAGCAGCCAGGGGTAGGCATCCAGGCGGGGCAGGTCGCTGGCAGGGGCGCCGGCCTGTGCCCAGGGGTGGAGGATGGCCATCAGTTCGCCCAGTTGCAGGCGCAGGCTCATCAGCCGCGCGCGCTCTGCCAGCTTTTGCTGCACATAACGTTCGCGCAGGGCGGCGAAACGCGCGACGAAGGCATCGGCGGGGAAAAAGTCCGCTTCGGCGCGGGCGAACAGGTAGCCCTGCACATAGCGCGAGCCGCACTCCAGGGCGAAATTGAGCTCGGCTTCGGTTTCCACGCCTTCGGCGATGATCCAGCAGCCGGTCTTTTCCGCCATCTGCGCCAGGGCCTTGACCACCTCGCTGCTGGGCCCGCCGCGGGCCGCAGCCTGGAACAGGCGCATGTCGAGCTTGAGGATGTCCGGCTGCAGGGCCAGCACCCGGTCCAGCTGCGAGTAGCCGGCGCCGAAGTCGTCGATGGCAATGCGCGCGCCCGCCTCGCGGTAGCGCTGCACTACCTGGCTGAGGCGGCGGCTGTCGCCGCCCAATTCAGTGATCTCGAACACCACGCGCTCGGGGGGCACGCCATGCCGCTGCAATTGCAACAGGCTGGGCAGGGGCTGGTCGTCGCGCAGGCGGCTGATCCAGCGTGGCGAGATATTCAGGCTCAGGAACCAGTCGTCCGGCGCTTCGTGCAGGCGGCCCAAGGCGTCGCCGCGGATCTGCCGATCCAGGCGGCGCAAGGCAGCGGGCAGCGTGCGCGGGTCAGCGAACAGCGGCCCCACCGATTGCACTTGGCCGTCGGCCTGGCGCAGGCGGCCCAAGGCCTCTACGCCGGCGATGCGGCCGGTGGCGGTGTCGATAAAAGGTTGAAACCAGGCGAGCGGTTGCCCGTCAAACACGGCGGCTCCTCAGATGGCTGCTTGTGCGCCCCGGCCGAAACCGGGGCAAGGCTTAGCGCCTTTGCAAGAATGTAGCCAAATGATGGCAATTCAATCCTTGCGCTGCAGGGCCAGCTTGATCAGGGGCAGCAGGCTGGTGCCCAGCTTCACCAGGCGGGGCAGGCCGCCAGTGCCGCCGCTCTTGGCGCCCTTGCCGGTAAGGAAGCCCAACAGCACCACCCCGGCCAGGCCCCATAACGGGGCGTGCTTGATGCCCAGCCCGTCCTGGACCGACTGGCCCATACCGCGCAGGCGGTTCAAGGGGTTGATCAACTGGCCGGATTCGTGACGAATTTCCTGGCGGTGCATTTCCATGCGCAAGCGGATCAAGGCCTTGCGCATTTCGCGACGCGACTGGTTTTGCGGCAGGTTCGGTGCACTCATGGCAACAGGCGCTCCCGGTCGTTGGCCAGCTCTTCGAGGGTGCCACTGAACGGCGAGGATTCATCGAAGATCGCCGCCTTCAACTTCATGGCGCAGAACAGCCCTGCCAGCAGGTAGAACACCGCCAGCCCGATCATGCCCTGCATGCGGTAGTTGTCCCACAGCAGAATCAGGATCAAACCGGACAGCGCCACTAGTGCCAGCAGGGCGAACACCAGCGCCAACCCGGCGAACAGCAGTAGGCTCACGGTGCGCGATTTCTGCTCCTGCAATTCGATGCCGAACAGTTCCACATGGCTGTGCAACAGGCCCAGCAGGGCCGCGCCCAGGCGCCGCGACGACGGCCCGGCGGCTGTCGATTTCGAGTCCATGTCCAAAGCCATGGGTTAGCGCCTTGTGGCCAGCAGGCCGACCAGGAAGCCCACGCCGGCGGCGATGCCGATGGACTGCCAGGGGTTTTCCTGCACGTAGGCCTCGGTCTTGGCCACGGCCAGTTCGCCTTTCAGGCGCAGGGTCTGCTCGGTGGCCTTCAAGGTTTCCCGGGCGCGCAGCAGGCTGTCGTGGATCTGCTCGCGCAGCTCATCAGCCTGGTCGCCGGCCAGGGTCTTGGTGTGGTCCAGCAGCTTCTCGGTGTCGCGCACCAACGTCTGAAAATCAGCCATCAGTACGTCTTGTGCAGTCTTTGCCGTGGTGCGGGCCATGGTGCTCTCCATTAGTTGGCGTCTGGTGTTTCGAGTGCCCGGGCTTTCTGAAGGTTCCTTCACGTTTGCCTGGTACAGCTTTTGCTTTTCGTTGGTGCATAACAGCAGGCCCGTGCGCCAGATCGGCGCGCCAGAGCCTGCGGTGGAAATAAACCTTAACCCAAACGAAATAAACCCGAGGAAAAATTACCACGCAGTCGAATAAAGAGCGCATTGCCTGTCCCATATTGGTGCAATGACTCGTCGGTCGACCTGCTTTGGTGCTGTTTTTCCTGTCTTCAGGTCTGCCCTCTCGATGGATAATCTGCAAAGCGCCGTGCAAACACTGATTCACGGCTCCAATACCCTGTTCCTGCTGATGGGCGCTGTCATGGTCCTGGCCATGCATGCCGGCTTCGCGTTCCTGGAAGTCGGCACGGTACGCCAGAAGAACCAGGTGAACGCGCTGTCGAAAATTCTCAGCGACTTTGCCGTGTCCACCCTGGCCTACTTCTTTATAGGCTACTGGATCGCCTATGGCGTCACCTTCATAGCGCCTGCCAGCGAGTTGAGCGCCGACCACGGCTATGCCCTGGTGAAATTCTTCTTCCTGCTGACCTTCGCCGCAGCCATTCCAGCGATCATCTCCGGCGGCATTGCCGAGCGCGCGCGGTTCGTGCCGCAGTTGTGCGCCACCACGCTGATCGTGGCCTTTGTGTACCCGTTCTTCGAAGGCATTGCCTGGAACGGCAACTTCGGTGTGCAGCCTTGGCTGCTGGCGCATTTTGGCGCGACCTTCCATGACTTCGCAGGTTCGGTGGTGGTGCATGCCATGGGCGGCTGGCTGGCGCTGGCGGCGGTGCTGTTGCTGGGGCCGCGGCAGGGGCGTTACCGCGATGGCCGCGTAGTGGCCTTTGCACCGTCGAACATTCCGTTCCTGGCGCTGGGCTCGTGGATTCTGATTGTCGGCTGGTTCGGCTTCAACGTCATGAGCGCCCAGAGCGTGGCGGGCATGAGTGGCCTGGTGGCCATCAACTCGCTGATGGCCATGGTCGGCGGCACCATCGCCGCGCTCATCGTCGGCCGCAACGACCCCGGCTTCCTGCACAACGGCCCGCTGGCCGGGCTGGTGGCGGTGTGCGCCGGCTCCGACCTGATGCACCCCATCGGGGCCTTGGCCACCGGTGCCATCGCCGGCGCGCTGTTCGTGGGTTGCTTCATTGCCGCCCAGGGCAAATGGAAGATCGATGACGTGCTGGGCGTATGGCCGCTGCACGGCATCTGTGGCGTGTGGGGCGGCGTGGCTTGCGGCATCTTCGGCCAGCAGGCGTTGGGTGGCATGGGCGGTGTGAGCCTGGCCGTGCAGGTGCTGGGCAGCCTGGCCGGGGTGGTGGTGGCGCTGGTGGGGGGCTTTGCGGTGTATGGCCTGCTCAAGGCGGTGGTGGGCATTCGCCTGAGCCAGGAGCAGGAGTATTACGGTGCCGACCTGTCGCTGCACAAGATCGGCGCGGTGAACCATGATTGATGCGGCGTTTTCGGACGCGGCCTGTGGCCGCTGCTACGGGGGTGTGGGCTTTGGTGATGGCAGTTTGACGCCATAAACCAATGGTTTTCTTGCGACGATGTTCAGCATAGGATGCAATTGCCCGGTGGCGTCTACGCCGGGCCATACGCAGGCCATGGGGTGAGCACGGGGGGCAAGGAGTATGGAGCGCCTGTTTTCGTTGCAGGGTATGAGGGGCGTTGCCGTCGTCGGCGTGGTGCTGTTCCACATGGCTGCGGTCGAGGCCAAATACAGTGGTGGCGACCTGTTGCTGCCCGCCATGGTGGATTTCTTCCAGCTGGGCGTCGACCTGTTCTTCGTCATCAGCGGTTTCGTGATGGTCATCGTCACCCGCGGCCGCCACCAGGACTGGGTGCAGGGCCAGCGTTTCGTCTTCAACCGCCTTTCGCGCATCTACCCCAATTACTGGTTCTACTACCTCATTACCCTGGGCATCTACCTGGTGGCCCCGGCGATGGTCAACTCCAGCCATGGCGACTCCAACCTGGGGATGTCCTTCCTGCTGCTGCCCAGCGACAAAGTGCTGCTGGTGATGGTGGCCTGGTCGCTGGTGTTCGAGCTGTGGTTCTACATGGTATTCGCCGTGCTGCTGTTCCTGCGCGAACAGTGGCTACCCTGGCTGCTGGCGGCCTGGGCGCTGGTGCTGGTGACCTTCAACCTGCTGCAGGACTGGCAGGATTATTCCCCGGCGCTGCGGATCATGCTGCACCCCTACGCGCTGGAATTCATCGCCGGCTGCGCCATCGCCCGCTACTTCTACTCCCCGCGCAGCGCTGCGCTGTCCACCGGGGCGGTGTGGCTGATGTTGTTGGCCGCGGTGCTGCTGGGCCTGCCGCTGGTCGCCAGCCTGGGCCTGTACAAGACGGTGGGCCTGCCACGCATGCTGGTGGTGGCCCTGGTGTTCAGCGCGCTGACCTTGTCGTTGGTGTTGCTGGAACGGCGAAAATTGATTTCGGTGCCGCATTGGCTCACGCATATAGGTGACATCTCCTACACCGTCTACCTCTCGCACCTGCTGGTGCTGGGCGTGATGGGGCAGGTGTGGCGCCTGGTGGGCGCGACCCCGGACAGTCTGTGGGACAACCTGGCGTTTGTGCTGCTGATGTTGGCAGCCACGTTGTGCTATGGGGCGGTGGCGTACCGCGTGTTCGAGAAACCGCTGCTGGACCGCGCCACGGCGTGGTGCAACCAGCGTTTTCGCAAGGCACCGGCACGCAGGGAGTACGACACGGTGTGACGCTTGGTCGTCACGGGGCTTGGCTTTCTGGTCAGGTGGAATCACATGGGCAAAACAACAACAAAAACAGTCAATGCAAACCTCAACTGGCTCAAATTCACACTGGCGATCATCGTGGTCGCGGTGCACTGCAAGATACTCGGCGGCAATGAAACCATGGCCGGGTACCTGTTGTGCAACGGGGTGTTTCGGGTAGTAGTGCCGGTATTCTTCATCATCAACGGCTACTTCCTGGGCCAGGCGCCCATGACCTGGAGCGTGATGCGCCAATGGCTGTGGCGCGTGACCCTGCTGTACATCTTCTGGATGGTCATCTACAGCCCGCTGTACCTCACGGGGCTGGGTTTCGCCGACATGCTGGCGGCCATCAAGCAGTGGGTCATCGGCTTCTTCCACCTGTGGTACCTGGTGGGGATGATCGGCGCCGGGGCCATCCTCTTCGTGCTGCACGCGCGCTCCACCGCCACCCTGGCGACCGCTGCGCTGGTCACCTTCGGCATCGGCGTGGCGCTGCAGTACACCCGGGTGTATGTGCATATCCCCAACGAGTTCCTGCAGCACTTCAACCAGAACGACTACACCGCGCGCAATTTCCTGTTCATGGCGTTCCCGTTCATGGCCATGGGTTACCTGCTGGCGCGCCACCCGCTGCACCTGCACCTCAAGCGCGCGGTGGTGTGGGGCTGGTTACTGGCGGCCATGCTGCTGATGCTGGTTGAGTCCGAGCTCAACTACCGCAACGACCCGGTGCACGTGTTCAACTTCGACCTGCTGGCCTCCATGCCGCTGGTGGCGCCGGCGCTGTTCATGCTGGTGCTGGTGTATGACCGGCCAACCCAGAGTGCCTATGTGGGGCAGATGTCCTCGGCGGTGTATTTCGTCCACCCGCTGATACTGTGGGCGGCACTGGGGGCAGGGGTGGTGTACGGCAACCTGATGGTGTTGCTGGTGACGCTTGCGGCTGTGGCGGCGGCACCGCTGCTGATTGCCATGAACCAGCGCTGGCGTTTCATTCTCTAGCCTCGACGGCAAATAGCCACCACCGCTAAGATGGTGGCTGTTTCCGCTGCCCGGTCGCGCCGCGTTGGCAGGAGACGTTCGGGTTGTTCCGATTCCGCCACGCAGAGCGCTTAGGGATGAGCAAGATCGTCAACGCAAACCTGGACAGGCTCAAGCTGCTGCTGGCACTGATGGTGGTGGCCATGCACTGCAAGGTGCTGGGCGGCAACGACAGCTTCGCAGGCTACCTGTTGTGCAACGGCTTGTTGCGCATAGCCGTGCCGGTGTTCTTCCTGATCAACGGCTATTTTCTTGGGCAAGCCCTGCAAAGCGCCGCCGGCATGCGCCGGTGGCTGGGGCGGATTGTCCTGCTGTATGTGTTCTGGATGCTGGTCTACAGCCCGTTCTACCTTGTGGGCTCAGGCCTGGGCGCGGTGCTGCTGGCGGTCAAGCAATGGCTGATCGGCTTCTTCCACCTGTGGTACCTGCTGGGCATGATCGGTGGCGGCCTGTTGCTGTACGCCGTGCGTGGGCGCCGCACCTGGCAGGTCGCCGCACTGGCGCTTGTTGCCTTTGCCACCGGCCTGGCGCTGCAATACGCGCGGGCCTACGTGCAGATACCCGAAGCGTTCCTGCAGCATTTCAACCAGAACGACTACGCAGCGCGCAACTTCCTGTTCATGGGCTTTCCGTTCGTGGCGGCGGGCTTCCTGCTGGCCCGCCACCAGGTGCCGACGCGGCTTGCCCCGGGGCTTTTGTGGGCGTGGCTGGCGGTGGCGGTGGTGTTGATGCTGGCCGAGTCGTGGTTCAACTTCAGCCACGCGCCGGACCGGGTCATCAATTTCGATTTCATGTTCACGCTGCCGCTGGTGGCCCCGGCCTTGATGCTGTTGCCTTTGCGCTACCCACGTGCCGGCCAGGGTGACCGGGTAGGGCGGTTGTCGGCCGCGGTGTATTTCACCCACCCGCTGTTCATGTTCGCGGCGATGGCGCTGGGGCTGGTGTACGGCAGCCTCATGGCGCTGGTGGTGGCACTGCTGACCCTGGCCGCGGCACCACTGGTGGTGGCCGCCAGCCGGCGTTGGCGGTTTATTCTGTAGGTTCTAGAATAGGGCCAACCCCCCCCCTATTGCCCGGTAAGTGCCATGCCTGCTGAATGCCAACTGCTTGGAACTGCGGCCTGTCATCTGTGCGAGTTGGCCGAGGCCGAGCTCATGCCGCTGGTAGAGCATGGGTTGCAGGTGGAATTGATCGATATCGCCGAACACCCCTCGCTGTTCGACAGCTATTCGCTGTACATCCCTGTGTTACGGCGCACCGACACCGGCGCCGAGCTGCGCTGGCCGTTCAATATCGATCAGGTCGTCGCCTTCGTTCGCTGAGCGTGCGCACGTTTTCCCGCTGCCCCGCCGCCTTGCCTAAATAGATAAATGCACGGACCCGCGCCGGCCCCGGACAATGGCCGGCGTACCCGCCTGCACGTCAAGGAGCGACAGCATGAACCTGAGCGACAACTTTACCCTGGCAGAACTGATTGCCTCCCCCTCGGCCGCCAAGGCCGGCATCGACAATACCCCCGACGCGGCCGTCATCGCCAACCTGCGCCGCCTGTGCCAGCTGCTCGAAGCCATTCGCGCGCTGGTGGATGCGCCGCTGCTGATCAGTAGTGGCTACCGTGGCCCGGCCTTGAACGCCCTGATCGGCGGTTCGCCCACCAGTGCGCACCTGCGCGGCCTGGCCGCGGACTTCACGGTGGTGGGCCTGGCGCCCCGGCAGACGGTGGAGCTGATTGCCGACAGTGGCCTGGTGTTCGACCAGCTGATACTGGAGTTCGACCGTTGGGTGCACCTGGCTGTCAGCGAAAAACCGCCGCGCCGCGAAGTGCTGACTATCCGCAAGGGCACCGGCTACCTGCCGGGGATTGTCTGAGGCGCCACCGATCATCTGCGCATTGACGCAGAGGGCAGCGGTCCTTATGCTGTATATAAATACAGTGTTCATGGAAGTGCACACAACAGGGTGCCCCCGGGCGCCCTGAGCAACGAAGTCAGAGGATTGCCTGCGTGGTCAATGTCGAACAACTGAAATACAGCGTCAACCGCATGAGCCCTGAAGTGGTTCAGGAGGCGGTGCTGGAACTGCGCCTCGATGGCCTGATGACCGAAGGCAAGACGCCCTTCAACAAATTGCACTTCAACACCTGCTTCGCCGAGATTGAAGCGCTGTTCCAGCGTGCCGGCTATCATCGCCCGCTGGATGTAGTGGGCTACGAAGGTCTGTTATACGCCCTGTACGACCCCACGCGCTGGGAACCGGTGCAGGTGCTGCGCTGGCTCAAGGAATTCACCGACGCGGCGCGCCAGGCGCACGCGCAATGACAGCGGGCGCGGCGCTGGGGGATAATACCGGGCTGCAATAACCCAGAGCCCTGCCAATGTCCGAACCTGCCTTCAACGCTGCCCACCACCAGGCCAGCACGCTCAGCCTGCCGCCTGGCCCGTGGACCACCGTGCTGGACTGCCTGTGCGACCATTTCAAGGCCATTGACCGTGGCCAGTGGCTGGACCGCATTGCCCGGGGCAAGGTACTGGATGCCAACGGGCAGCCTATAGCCGTCGACCTGCCCTACAAGCAGGGCCTGCGCATTCACTACTTCCGTGAAGTGCCGAACGAGAAACCCATCGCCGCCCAGGAACACATCCTGCACATGGACGAACATCTGGTGGTGGCCGACAAACCGCATTTCCTGCCGGTGACGCCCACGGGTGAATACGTGGAGCACACGTTGCTGCGCCGGCTGATCCGCCGCCTGGATAACCCGCACCTGGTGCCGCTGCACCGAATCGACCGCCACACCGCTGGCCTGGTGCTGTTCTCCGCCAACCCCGAGAGCCGCTCGGCGTACCAGTCGCTGTTCCCCAACCGGCAGATCGACAAGCGCTACCAGGCCATCGCGCCGGCGTTGCCGCACCTGAGCTTTCCGCGGGTGCACAAGAGCCGCATGGTGCATGGCGAACCGTTCTTCCGCATGCAGGAAGTGGACGGCGTGCCCAACAGCGAGACGCTGGTGGAAGTGGGGGAAAAGCAGGGGGACTTGTGGCGCTACATCCTGTACCCCATCACCGGCAAGACCCACCAGTTGCGGGTGCACATGACGGCGCTGGGCGCCAGCCTGTGCAACGACCCGTTCTACCCGCAGGTGTGCGGGCAGGGCGAGCCGGATGATTACGCGAAACCGTTGAAGCTGCTGGCGCAGAGCCTGCGCTTCAAGGACCCGTTGACGGGTGAGGAACGCAGCTTCGAGAGCCGTTTGACGCTGGACTTCCCGTAGCAGCTGCCGAAGGCTGCGTCCCTGGCGGATCGCGGTGCCTGGGACGCGGCCTTTGGCCGCTGCTACGGGCGCGTTGGTCAGAACACCGAATTGAACACCCAGTACAACGCCCCCGACAGCAGGATGGCCGCCGGCAGCGTCAGCACCCAGGCCATCACCAGGTTGCGGATGGTGCGCATCTGCAGCCCTGAACCGTTGGCCACCATGGCCCCGGCCACGCCCGATGACAGCACGTGGGTGGTGGACACCGGCAGCCCGTACATGTCCGCCGCGCCGATGGTCAGCATGGCCACCACTTCAGCGCTGGCGCCCTGGGCGTAGGTCAGGTGGTTCTTGCCGATCTTCTCACCGACGGTCACCACGATGCGCTTCCAGCCCACCATGGTGCCCAACCCCAAGGCGATGGCCACGGCCACTTTCACCCACAGCGGAATGAAGCGGGTGGAACTGTCGATCTGCTGCTTGAATTGCGAGACCTTGGCCTGGGTGTCGGCGTCGAACTGGCCGACCTTGTCCTTGTCCATCAGGCGAATGGCTTCGGAGGTCAGGTACATGTCGTTACGCACGTTGCCCACCGCGGCGGCGGGGATGGCGGTCAGGCTGCCATAGGCGTTGACCTCGTTGCCGATCAGCCCGGCGATGGCGGCCAGGGCCGGTACCAGCTCGGGAGTGGGTTGCTTGTTGCGAATGTAGTCGGTGAGGATCGCCCGTGGGTCACCGGTGACGGGCGTCGGCGCAGCCTTCACCAGTGCTTGCTGGGTGACCTGGGCCACGGCGGCGAACTGCACCGACTGGTCGGCCGGCATGGCGCGGTTCAGCGCGTAGGCCATGGGCAGGGTGCCCACCAGGATCAGCATGATCAAGCCCATGCCTTTCTGGCCGTCGTTGGAGCCGTGGGCGAAGGACACGCCGGTGCAGGTCAGAATCAGCAGGCCGCGAATCCACCATGGCGGTGGCGCATCGCTGACCGGCGCCTTGTACAGGGCGCGGTTTTTCACGAACAGGCGCAGGGCCATCAACAGCAGCGCGGCGAAGGCGAAGCCCAGCAGCGGCGACAACAGCAGCGAATAGCCGATTTTCAGCGCCTGGCTCCAGTCCACGCCGCTGGTGCCGTCGCGGCCGTGCATCAGTGCGTTGGCCACGCCCACGCCGATGATCGAGCCAATCAGGGTGTGCGACGAGGAGGCCGGCAGGCCCAGCCACCAGGTGCCCAGGTTCCAGATGATGGCCGCCAGCAGCAGCGCGAAGATCATCGAGAAACCGGCGGACGAGCCCACCTGCAGAATCAGCTCCACCGGCAGCAGGGCGATGATGCCGAACGCCACGGCGCCGCTGGAGGTCAGCACGCCGAGGAAGTTGAACATGCCCGACCACACCACCGCGAACTGCGGCGGCAGCGAATGGGTGTAGATCACCGTGGCCACTGCGTTGGCGGTGTCATGGAAACCGTTGACGAACTCGAAGCCAAGGGCGATCAGCAGGGCCACGCCCAGCAGGATGAACGGCGTCCAGGTGGTGACGATGGTGCCCATCTCGTCCACGTCGCTCACCAGGCTCCAGGTGCTGTAGATCAGCCCGACGGCCAGCACGATGAAGAAGCCGATAAGGGTGGCGCGCCCTGGCTTGCGGTCAAACTGCGGGCGCGCTTGGGTACTGCTGGGGGATGAAGAAGCCAGGGTTGGCGTAGCCATGTCAGGCAACTCGATTGAGGAAGGGAATTCCTATAATCGTTGCAAAATGTGACAGGCTGGCGTCAGGTATGGGTCAGTAGTCGGTACGCTTGCGGAACGCCCAGCGCCCGGCCAGCAGGGTGAAGGTGGCCACCAGCGCCACCAGGATCCAGAAACCTTCCGGGTCGCTGGCCAGCGGGATGCCGCCCACGTTCATGCCGAAGAAGCCGGCGATGATATTGATGGGCAGGGCCAGCACCGTCACCACCGTCAGGGTGAACAGCGTGCGGTTGCTTTGTTCGTTGAGGTTGGCGGCGATTTCTTCCTGCAGCAGCTTGATGCGCTCGCCCAGGGCCGTGAGGTCGCTGAGCACCAGGGCGAACTCCTCGGTGGCCTGGCGCAGCTCCTGCACGTCGTCTTCCTGCAACCAGGCGGGCGGGCGGTTCAACAGGCGCAGCAGCGAGCCGGGCTCCAGGGCCAGCAGGCGTTGCAGGCGCACCAGCACCCGGCGCATGCTGCCCAGTTCGGCGCGGTTGTTGCTCAGGCGCAGGGACAGCAGTTGGTCTTCGATGTTGTCGACGCTCATGCTGGTCTTGCGCACAATTTGCGTCAGCACCTCGGCCTGGTCGCGGAACAGGTGCACCAGCAGCTCCATGGGCGAGCGGAAACGCTCGCCGCGCTTCACCGACGAACGCAGCTTGTCCACCGAGTGCAGCGGCTGCAGGCGCGCGCTGACCAGCACCCGGTCGTTGGCGCACAGCCACAGGGTGGAGATGTCGGACGAGACCATGCCGAAGTTGAACACCACGTCGTTGACCACCGCCAGCAGGGTGTCGTCCACGTGCTCGATGCGCGTGGAGCGCGAGCCCTCGTGCAGCGATTCGTAGAAATCATCGGGCAATTGCAGGTGCGCGCGCATCCAGCGTTCGCAGCCGGCGTGGGCCAGGTTCAGGTGCAGCCACACGAATTCGTCGTTGTGCTCGGCATCGCCCAGGGTTTGCAACACGGCGGCCGAATCCAGCTCGCACACCGGGCCGCCAGGCCGGAAGCGGTAGCCGTACAATAATCCGAAGAGGTCCGAGTCCTGGTGGCTCTTGATGATGCTCGAATTCATGTCGGCTCGCGGCGCAAGGGCTGATGGCGCGATCATGCGGAGGAAATATTGCAGTTATGTGACGGTTTGTGAGCAGATGTGAATGTTCATCTAGGTTCGCGCCATCTCCCCGTAGCAGCGGCCACGAGGCCGCGTCACAGGCGCCGCGCTATTCCCGGATCACCGCGTTGGGCATGACGCGGCCTTCGGCCGCTGCTACAGGATTGCGTTGGGTCAGCTGGCGTTCAGTCCGGCCAGCGAGGCATCCACCAGGGCGCCGCTGGCCTCGACCAATTGCGCGATGACCTGATTCATCGCCCGGCAAGTGGGCAGGTCAGCATCCAGCGTTTCGCCGTAGAGGATAGAGGCATTGGCGAGGTTAATGGCGACCTGCTCGAGGGCGTCTGTTATTCCGATATCTGGACGTACGACGAAAAGCTCGGACCCAGACAGGTTCCGCCCGAAGGTGGCTGGACAACTTTCGACCGAGGTTGGGATTTGATTCATATGGCGCTCCAAATAATTGAGATCGCCACCGATCGCCGTCAAACGATGGGTGGCAACTGAACGCAGGTTGACGGACCGGATGGAGCTATCAATTCCGGCGCACTAAAAGTGCCCCGCGCACAGCTGCCATGACGCTTGCGGCAGGCAATAGTATGCCTGCACCGGTGATGGTATTGAATTGATAGCTCTCGGAGGCCGTCAAACCTCATCCCGCATCAGTCGGGACCGGGGGAGGATAGGGGCCGTATCCCATGCGTACAACTGCCTGACTGCCTGATTTCAAAGAAGGAGATGTTTCCTACAGGGGTTCAGGAATGTTCTCGCGATTTCGCCCTCTTAGAATCTCCAATTCGAACGCCCGCAACGCGGCCCCCACCACCTCAGCCACTTGCGCATTGGCATTGCTGGCTGGCCACCAGCCAGTCCAGGGCGTTCTTGAAGGCACCAGGAATACTGCGGGCGTATTCGGGGCAGGCGATCAGCAGGCCGTCGGCGGCGTCCACCGCTGCGTGCAGGGCCTGCACCGCAGGCGGTGGCGTGTCGCTGAGGTCGGGGTTGAACAACGGCAAGTTGCCGATGCCGTCGTAGTGCTTGAGTTGCAGGCCCGGGGGTGCCAGTTGCGCGGCGGCGTGCAGCAGCGCGCGGTTGGATGAACCTTGGCGCAGGCTGCCGCAGAGGGTGAGGAGGTGGGGCATGGGCAGGGTCCTTTGCGTGGGTGGTTCGAGGCGGCGGCGGGGGCTTTTGACGCAGCCTGCGGCAGCTGCTACGTCGAATGAAGGCGCGCCCTCAGGCGCATTGTTGTTCCTCGCTGTGCCATCGGCCCTCATACGCCAGCTTCAATTCATAAAGGTGGTGGTCAAGGTCGTTGATCTTGTTGATAGCGGTCATGAGGTCGGCTTCCCCTGTCTTCGCCTCCAAATACAAACCTCGCAAATAGCGATCACTCACGGTTGGAATTTTGCCGGTTTTTTCCCAGATAGCCACCGCTTGGCTGGTGAGCCCGACAATGTCGCCCAAGCGCTCCTGGGACAGGCCCAATTCCTTGCGCAGAAACCGAAATTCGGCGCCTGTCAGCGGTGACGGTTTTTCTGCGAGTGCCTTGCCTATCGTGTCGTGCAGGCCTTGCACATCAGTAATGCCCAAGGCTTCGCCATATGACGTCTGCTTCAGTACGTAGCCGTTGCTCAGCCACACGTTCGGCAAGCCGCTCTCAACGTAGTGGTACATAAATTTATCTCTGCTTTTGAATCGCAGTCACCACGACGACCGCGATCTGGCGAATCAAGCTGAGCGCGGTCTGTTTCGGAAGCGCGACCTGATCAGGGCTTAATCTATAAAAACTATAGGTTGCGCTATGCTAAATGACAACTCCCAGCCGTCAATGAATCGATTGTTCGGTTTTGTTTCCCTGCTGTGTCCTGGACACCGGGCACGAAAAAGCCCGTACAAGGCGGGCTTCTTTCACAGCGCCCGTCGGGGAGACAGGATTCGAAACCATTATCGGACGAAAACGCCCTGAAGTGTGTAGGTGTGTAGTACCTGAATCCTTTCCAACCCCCAACCCCGGGGCAGATCACTGTGATTTTCACGGTGCACCATGACTTGCTTCCGATCTGAGAGTGGCAGCGACGTAAATCGCCGTCCCATATAGCCCAATAACATGGGCAGAAGCGAGCCCATCATTTAGCGATAAATTGGATGGGGATTGCCGGCTTGCTCGGAGGTCAACTAGCCGAGCTGGGCAGACTCGGCGCAAGTTTTTTCCACGCCAACGTGACCACGGACATCGCCCTCGACGACCGTTAACCGTGCCTACCTTTTATAATCAGGTGACCATTACGTCCTTGTGTCCTCGATGGATCAAGACGAAAGCGTCTATGTCTGATGCAGGGCGGGTGCCTATTCAAGTCGCGGATGCCAGACGTGCGCATTTCAATATTGGGATAACTGCGTTTTTGTTCTGTCCTGAGGTTGAGGGTTTCATGCTGACCGGTATTGTTTACTTCGATCAGAAAAACCGCTTCAAGAATGGTCGGCGCATCCGTACCTCCGTGATCGTTGAGTTCGTTGATCAGGACGCTTACGCCGTCGCACTGACCTCTACTGGTAGCGCCTACTTCTTGGTGCCGCAGAGCACTGAAGAGCTACCTCTGGATCTCAGCCGACGGGTCAAACATTAAGGGTGCAAATGGACAAGCTGAAAATATTGGCAGAGATGCTGCGCGGCCCGGGTCTGGCCATGGAAGGGCTGGATGCTTCTCCCGAGGAGGCTGCAGCACAGTTAGCCGAGAGGTTTCCCGGGAAACCGTACTGTGTGTTTCAGGAATGGGTTGTCTTCGATCTGGAGGTGCCCGATCAGGTGCGTGACGGCCTGGCCGATAAGGGGCAGTACCCCCTGATGGTCGTATTCTTGGACATGGTGCACGACACCCTTGGCAGGTACCCGATTGGTGGCTGGGCCCGCACTGCCCCAATGAAGTCCTTCAGCGAATGCCGATTTTTTGAGACCAAGGATTCTGTGTATGTGCTCATCGGGCCGGGGCAGCGCAGGCGTGCCACCCTTTCGTCCATCATCAGACTTCCGACGGGAATGGATTTAATTCAATGATCCGGCATCCTCACAACGTTCCAGATCGTGGAAATGGTGAGTACTTCCAACCACGCAATCGGGAGCTCACGCCTGAAAAATTTGCCACCATGATGCGCGAATCAGATGATGCGAGTGACTGGATGCGTGATCAGCTCAAGCTCAAACGCGATCTGCGCAGAAAGGATGCCTCATCGGTTATATGAGCACGACCTGTCAAACGCCTCAAGGCGCTTCACTGCAGCCTAAGCCTTGACGGTTCTATCGGCACGCATTTTTAGCTCTTCGAGACCATCTGCCTTCAGCGAATCAGCGTTCAACACGGAGCTCTGGATATCAGGCATTATCCAATGAGTTGCGATGACAACACGCCGACTGCCGTTCACTGCCGTCAGTAATCCATCGTCAAAGGGGACATCGATTTGTCCTGTGGGGAGAGTCTGTGGGAAAGAAGTCCGCGCCGTTGAATCCTGCCGTACACGCTGCAAAGATTGATTTCGACCTGCCCCTTCAGCCTGATACTGCCCTAGCCAACGATCAGCTATCCCGAGAGGGGTTTGCGAGTATCGCGGCTTCCGCGCTACGCAGAGTCTCCAGTTCGGCTGGATTCGTTCTCTCGATTGAAGGGGCGTGGGGAAGCGGAAAAAGCTCAACGCTTGCAATGATCCAGGCGCTTTTGGTGAGAGATACCGAGGCGGCATCTCCAGTGATCGTTCATTTCAATCCATGGTTGATCGGCGACAAAGACGCACTGCTGCGTCAGTTTCTTTCCAGCATTGCGAAAGCCATCAAACTCAGCGACCGCAGCCGCGACGGCAAGAAAGTCGCCAAAGAGCTCAAGGCTTATTCAAAGGTTTTTGACCTGGTCAAGTTGATACCAGGCGCAGAGCCTTGGACGTCGTTGATCAAGTCTGTCGTAGACGCAGCAGGGGATGCAACGAGCGCTATTTCTGAATACAAGACGCCCGACGTTGAAGCCTATAAGCAAAATGTCGAAGCCGCGTTGAGGGCGTTTGACCGGCCAGTCATCGTGTTCATCGATGACATCGACCGGCTGTTTCCATCCGAAATCTTCGAGATGATCCGAATCATCAAGGCGGTAGGTGAGCTGCCTCAAATTGGCTATGTCGTGGCGTGGGATTCGGATTATGTCAGTCGGGCCCTGCAGAATTTGAACGTCCCGCACGCAGGCTCGTACTTGGACAAGATTGTTCAGGTGAGGATGCCTTTACCGAACCTTTCACTCAGCGCCCGAGGCAGACTTTTCAACGACGCGTTGGAGAGCCTCGCACCTGAGGTATCACGTGGAAATTTTGAGGGTCAAGATCAGCGGTTAGGTTTCATCTATCACTCTGGGTTACGTGAGCTCTTGAACCAGCCACGCGACGTCGTTCGCGTATTCAACGCCGTGCGACTCACGGAGCCTTTGCTTCGGGGTGAGATCGTTTTTGCAGACATCCTCGGACTGGTAGCCCTTTCTGTTAAAGCGCCTGCTGTTTTTGAGCTTTTGAAAAGACAGCCTCGGTTGTTTGTCGGACGCCTTTCGAGCGATGCCTTCGAGATGGGCGATTCAAAGAATCTGATCGAAGATGGAATAGCTGAACGTCAACGTGCCTATGACACCTGTTCGGAGGCGGCTTTGATCAAGGTCGTCCACTTCCTGTTTCCTGACGTCGCGTTGGCCGAGAAAAGTCGATCCCTCGGGAAGGGCACGTACGCAGAAGGCGTCATTTCACACCCATCACGGTTGGCCATTGCTCTGCAGTTAAGTCTTACTGATGGGGATGTGAGTATCAAATCCGCGCGTCAATACCTGCAGGATGCCAGTGCAAGAGCAGTCATCGTTTCTCAGCTGACCATCGACAACTGTAACGAGTTTATAGACATGCTTGGGGAGGTTGGAGAATCGCTACCTCGCCCGGAGAACGACCACCTTGTAGATACATGCATCTCAATCGCGAGGCTTGTAGATGCTCCTGTGTTCGTAAGTCGCACTCAATCGCGGCGGGTTATCTTCAGCGTTGGAGCTGAAGATCTGGCTTTGCAAAAAATCTCACAGCTGGCAAATGCAGGGCAGCCCAAAGGCTTCGATTCCATAGCTGACAAAATCGTGCGTGACCCTCAAGCAATCACCTGTGCGGCAGAGATTTTGAGACGAAGCTATCTCGATAGTCGCAACCAATCCTCAGATATATTCAAGCTCAGTGCTGCTCGAAAAAAGACATGCGCCGCGTCCTTCGCTACCAATGTCACCGAGGTGGGAAAAAGGGGAGCACTCCTTGATCAGAACCGCCCCGGATTCATCCTGTGGACGCTCGCGCGCCTCGCTCCTCAAGCATGCCCAAATCTCCTACATATCTTGAAGGATAGCGACCCAAGCCTGGATCGCTTTGCGCTTGAGTTTCTAAGCAATAGTTGGGACTCAAGCAACGGGCAGGCTTATGGCCTGCCTGCAGAAGAAGCGGTCTCGCTTGCATTCTGGTCTCTGGATGAGTTCAAGGCTCATGCTAGAAAGAGGCTTCTTGACCGTGACTTGGAGTACCCAGTTCGAGCCGCTTGGCAATCAGTGGTTGATGGGAAGGTTCTTTACGGCGTGGATGGCTCAGTGGTCACTAGGTGAGCTTGTCAGTGCTAAGCCTGTTCTCGCGCTGACCGACTGGGACTGAAGTAGTCAGGTTTCAATCCATTCACGAAGCCTTCATCTCCATAAGCACATATGCGTATCTGTGTTGGAGTCGGTCAGCGCCAGTTATTGCCGGCTAAGCGATCCAGTGCTCGCCATCCGCTGATGGGATGCCCCCGGCCATACTGATAGAATCGGACGAGCTAAACATAATTCCCGCCGAGACACTGTATGAATCCTGATTTGAGCGAAGAAGAAATGCGCCGCGCGCTCTTCGGTGACGCCGTACCTGCACCGCAGGTCGCCGCTGCCCCGAGACCGGAACCGGTGCCCGAGGTCGTGTTCGTGAAACCAGCGGTGCCGGTAGCCAAGAAAAAATTTTCGAAGGCGTTCACTCCAAGGCTCCGCGTCACTCTCCGTGTTGGCAATGAGTTTGAAGGCAAAACGTTCGAGCTGACTCATGAAGTAGACACGCTCAGCAAACTGCAGGCAGAGCAAGATGCTGTCAAGGCCGCCCGCAAGAAATACAGGTTCGTCGAGGTCATTTCCGTCAAATCGATGTGACCACTTTATGCTGGGTTACGGGCTCTGTGGATCAGCGACACGCAGCTCGTATTCACAATTGTGGGGCCGACTAAATTCCCGATAAGCGATCCCAGTGCCCTAAATTTCTCAAAATAGCCTAGCCCGAAATGACCTCCAAGGATGATCATGCGAACAACTGAAGACCTGAAGCTGGCCGCCGCCATTCTGTTGAGGAACATTTCTACGTCCAAACCGTATCAGCGGGTAGTCAGCTCAACAAACGTTTTCATCGCCTGGCAAACATCTCCGACCGGTGAGTTTGCCAATTACCTGAGGCAGAACATTCGTAACCCCAGTGCAGAAGCACGGTTTGATGAGATTCGCCTTGGTAGCACATCGATCAAGTTGCTTGACGAGTCAGAACGTTTGAGGGAAATGCTCGACGCTCAATCTCTTAGAGATGGAGCAGTAAGAGGGCTTGTCAAAAAGGCTCATTTTCGCACCTTGGTGAAGCGCTCAACTGCCATTCGTCCTGCTCAGATGGATATCGAAGCTTCCAGGTCATCGCCTCGTCGACCAACCATTCGCAAGGTTCATCCTGTCGTCCATTCCGTCAGAATTGTATCTCCTAGAGTTGGTGGTGAAAAACCTAGCACCTCCACTTTAAAAGTCACGCGTGTACTTCGTGGCGATCAGAACAATATCATTCATGCGCGCAAACCAATCCCTAAACTCCCTGATACCTTGCAGGTAGGCAGGTCACCAGCCAAGCTAGCGCTCGAAGCTGATCGGCAATTCACAACCCATATGCTTCATTTTGGCACCGATCGGCTGCTGACAATCAATAACAATGGTGACGCGACGTTTGGTGATGTCAGAGGAGAGGACAAGGTCACTTATGGTGTTGCGAATGTTTCAATTCCCCATGTTCACAAAGAAGGCGCGCTGGAGCGCCCCAGTCGTGGGATAAGGTTTTGGTCGACGCCTGATGAAGACCCCTGCAAGCATATCGTTATACACAGACTGACACCCTTAGAACTCAGTGATTGGTGCAGAAGCACGCGGCTCCAGGATGGTGAGGGGCTGCTGTTCATTCATGGTTTTAACGTCAATTTCGACGAAGCGATCTGGCGGGCGGCTCAGATCTGCCATGATCTGAAATTTATTGGAGTGAAGCTGTGTTACAGCTGGTCATCGCGTGGGGGAATAGGAAACTATGCCGCTGATGAATCGACGATCGAGTGGTCTCAAGAGCACCTTCGTACGTTTCTGACCGAGGTCACGACCAAGCTGGGGTTGCAACGCCTTCATATCGTCGCTCATAGCATGGGCAATCGGGCGCTTTTAGCCGTGCTGGAGAATTGGCAAAACCAGCCAGGGGCAACTCCAATCAGCCAAGTAGTACTGGCTGCTCCTGATATCGACGAGGGTCGATTCAAGCAGATTTCGCGGTCGTTTGGAAAGTACGAACAGGTAACTTTATATGCTTCCAGAACCGATCGAGCTATTCTTGCGTCGACCAAATTGCATAAGCTCAATCGCGCGGGCAATGCCTCTCCACCCATTGTAATCAGCGGTTTGTCTACGGTCGACGTAACAGCGGCTGGCGCGGACATGTTCGGGTTGGGGCACAGCTATTTCGCAACCTCGAAAACTGTCTTCCACGACTTATTTTATATCATTAAGGAGCGCTTTACTCCTGACCGTAGGGCAGGGATAAAAATCAGCGAAATGGGATATTACGAACTGATTTAAATGCCTAAGGCGGCTAGTCAATTGGAATGGGTAGCGCGCCGACGGACGTAGTCGGAGCTCTAGTGGAGAGGGAAAGGGCACACCTACGCCTTTGGGTGGCTCATAATTATTCTAAATTCTGGCTAAGCAATAATTCGTACTAGAGACTCGTGAGACCTCGCTAAAAGCGAGCAACTGCCCACCAGCGTAATCAAGGTGTGTTCGCTGACCGCTTACAAATAGCCGGTCTGGCATCTTCCATAGCTAGAGGTGCGAGGCCTCCATCGCACAACCCTAGCGGTTTAGTAAGGGATTTTTATGGGGTGGTTAACACTTCGGTCTTGACGACGGATTAGGTATTGGGCATGAATAAAAAGCTGGCTGCCTTACGAGCACGGTCTGTGCCAAGTCAGGTTGGAGTGGGTAGGTAGCCATTTTTTTGAGTGGCTTCACTTTGTGTGCGGGACTTATCCAAGGATGGCAATGGACGTTTTTACCTTTATTTCCGAATTGATCAAGGCATTGGCTTGGCCAGCGGTGGCTGTGGCTGCACTGGTATTACTTAAGCCAGAATTGAAGGCGTTGGCGCCTTTCCTCAAAAAGCTCAAAGCAGGCCCTGTTGAGGCTGAGTTCGAACGAGACGTGAACAAGCTCAAAGAGATGGTCGACAAGCCTGCACAGCCTGTCCCGCCATTGAGTGCAGACGTAACCGCCTCTAAAGAATTCCTGTTCCAGCTCGCAGCGCTCCATCCGCGCTCAGCCATCCAGGAATCATGGGTGCGTGTGGAGGCAGCTGCTCGTGCAGCGCTGGCTCGAAGCTCAGCAAATCCAGCCAAGTCTTATATAACCGCAGCTCGCCTGGCGCAGGAGTTGTCGGGTGTCGGGGCATTGAGCGAGACACAGGTTACGCTCTACCACGAGCTACGACGTCTTCGGAACGATGCCGCTCATGCGGTAGGCGCAGAGCCAACACAAGACTCGGTGCATTCCTACATCGAACTGGCCACAGGCCTCCAAAGCCATCTTGAGAAGTTTCATAAGTAGAGCGTTGCTCGGTTGGCCCGGATGCTGAAAAAGACGGGAGCACTAGCAAGCATTGATAGAGCATCGGCATCAATCGATGAAAACATAACACTTATCGTATCAAGGTGTACCACGCAGAATCCTCGATCAAAGCGCTAACAAAGCACCTAATAAGATCGCTGGAGAACAACAATGCATGGCTCATCCCAATCGCGGCCAACGTCCGCCAAATCAAGGCAGGCGCCGTATTCCGAGTGACCTCGGGCAACTTCCTGGAACAGTTCGACTTCTTCCTCTTCGGCTTCTACGCCACCCAGATCGCGTCAGCTTTCTTTCCCGCCTCTAGTGAATTCGCCGTAACCGTCCGGGCAACACACCTTCCTGATGCCATCGCTTAAGGCGATGGTGTCCACCTAAATTTAAGTGGACACCATTTTTAGCCTTTTAAAGCGGACGCCCATGCCACAAGAACGCCGTTCCTATTCCAAGTCCTTTAAGGCGCAGGTCATCGCCGAGTGTGCGCAGGCTGACACCTCGATTGCCAATGTTGCCTTGACCCACAACCTCAATGCCAACCTCGTCCATAAATGGATTCGGGTGCATGGGCAGAAAAACCTGGCACTGCAAACTGTCTTTATTCCCGTCAAGGCATTGTCTTCGACAGCGGCCCCTCAAGTTCTTCCGGCCACGATTCGAATCGAAGTGCCTCATTCAAAAGGCGCAGTCGTGGTGAGCTGGCCGGCGGAAAATGCAGCGGCATGTTCCGCTTTCCTGCGAGACCTGCTGCGATGATCCGCATCGACACCATCTGGCTCGCCATCGAGCCCATGGACATGCGCGCTGGCACTGAAACCGCGCTGGCGCGAGTTGTCGCGGTGTTCGGTGCGGCGAAGCCGCACTGTGCTTATCTGTTCGCCAACCGCCGCGCCAATCGTATGAAAGTGCTGGTGCATGACGGTGTGGGGATTTGGTTGGCTGCCCGGCGCTTGAATCAAGGTCGTTTCTTTTGGCCAGGCGTGCGGCACGGTTCTGAAGTCGAGTTGGATGCAGAGCAACTTCAAGCCTTAGTGCTCGGTTTACCTTGGCGACGCGTCGGTTCCGGAGGCGCCATCACGGTGCTCTAAATCGTCTGCAATGGGGCGCTTGTCAGCGCAATTAGCCCATCAGTCTATCGCCGCCACTAGCCCTCTCTGGCAGAATTGGCGGCATGACTTCGCATCCGAATCTCGATCAATTAAACCCTGAAGAGCTGCGTGCCTTGGCGGCGCAGTTGATCCAGCGCGTCGAGATGATGGACAAGCAAATCAATCACCACAAGTCGGTCAACGAGAAGCTGGCCCACGAGATTGCGCTCCTCAAACGCTTCAAGTTTGCCAAGCGCAGCGAGCAACTAAGTCCGGATCAAGCCAGTTTGCTCGACGACTTGATCGACACCGATATCGCCGCTATTGAAGCTGAGCTTGAAGCACTGCAACCGGCACCCGTTGACGGCAAAGTACGCCAGCAACCCAAGCGCGCGGCGCTGCCAGCGCAGTTCCCTCGCACGCTGATCCATCACGAACCAGAAAACAGCCCCTGCCAATGCGGCTGCGCCCTCAAGCGTATCGGTGAAGATTCCAGCGAAAAGCTCGACTACACACCGGGCGTCTTCAGTGTCGAGCGCCACATCCGTGGGAAATGGGCCTGCGAGCAGTGCGAAACGCTGATCCAGGCGCCGGTACCGGCGCATGTCATCGACAAAGGCATACCGACAGCGGGCCTGCTGGCCCACGTCATGGTGGCCAAGTTTGCCGACCATCTGCCGCTGTACCGGCAGGAGAAAATCTTCGGCCGCGCCGGACTGCCTATTGCTCGCTCGACCTTGGCGCAGTGGGTGGGCAACTGCGGCGTGCAATTACAACCGCTGGTGGACGCGCTGCGCGAAGCCGTGCTGACGCATGGTGTCGTCCACGCCGACGAGACCCCGGTACAAATGCTGACTCCTGGCACGAAGAAAACCCATCGCGCTTACGTCTGGACCTATGCCACCAGCCAGTTCTCCGATCTGGCGGCGGTCGTTTACGACTTCAGCCCGAGCCGCGCTGGTGAACATGCCCGGAACTTCCTGGGCAACTGGAACGGTAAGCTGGTATGCGATGACTTCGCTGGCTACAAGGCAGGATTTGAGCTGGGCGTTACGGAGATCGGCTGCATGGCCCATGCACGGCGCAAGTTCTTCGACTTGCACGCGGCCAACAATAGCCAGATCGCCGAAAAAGCACTGCACTACATCGCGGCCTTGTACAAAGTTGAGCGAGAGGTTCGCGAACTGGAACCCGGCGACCGACAGCGAATACGGCGAGAGAAAGCAGCGCCGATCATCGACGCCCTTCATACCTGGATGATCGCCCAGAGGCAGCTTGTGCCGGAGGGATCGGCCATCACCAAAGCCTTGGATTACAGCCTCAAACGCTGGATAGCGCTCACGCGCTATCTCGATGATGGTGCTGTGCCCATCGATAACAACTGGTGCGAAAATCAAATCCGGCCGTGGGCACTTGGGCGTTCAAACTGGCTGTTTGCAGGTTCTTTACGCAGCGGCAAACGCGCGGCGGCGATCATGAGTCTGATCCAGTCGGCGCGGCTCAACGGGCATGATCCGTATGCGTACTTAAAAGATGTCCTCCATCGCCTGCCGACGCAGCGTGCGAGTGAGATTACCGAGCTGTTGCCGCACAGGTGGGTGCCTGTTTGATCACTCAAACCTGTTCGGCAGACACCCCTTTAAACAAACGACGCTGTTTAGGCATTGGCCAAGGCAAGCCTCAGTAGATATGAAAACTTAGAGATTGCTACATTGATCTCGTCTTGGGTGTCGCCATCCCACTCTTCGACTGACTCCAACTCTAGTTTTAGCGACTCTATTCGCCCTTTGATATCGGCAACTTCTTCGCTCTGGCATCGTTTGGCGATTGCCTCCCACCTTGCCTGTGGGATGCTTTCCTGGATTAAGAGTCCTGCCCTAGCTTCAGCAATTAGCGCCGTTAGTTGGCTCATTGGGTATTTATCCTTACAAAGCAACGTATCCGTTATGCCTAATCGCTGTGCACGTCCGCCGTCTACACCTCACGATCCTAGCCAATAAAGGCGACGCCGTCCGCATATTTGAGGACACTTTCACCTCAAGCTTCAGGAAAGGTGGGATGCCCGGACGGTTACAATTCGCCTCCCTGATGATGACCTTTGCTGTCTTCGGCGCAGGCTTCTTGATGCGACCGCTGGGCGCTGTGATTCTGGGGGCCTATATCGATGACGTGGGCCGGCGCAAAGGGCTGATCGTTACATTGTCGATCATGGCCAGCGGCACATTACTGATCGTTCTGGTACCTGGATACGCGAGTATTGGACTGGCCGAGTTGCTCCGCAATCTTGGCGATGCGATCGAGGGTTCCAGCGCGAACTCCCGGATCACCCCGCAATGCACGGGAGGTCTGCGCGCGGGACATACCCGCTGCGAGGGCGACATCTTCGAGTGTGGTAAATGGCTTCTTCATAGAGGGCGGGACTATAAGCCGTGCGGGCTGGACAGTACAGCGAGGAGGCACTTTGATGCCAAGGTCGTATCGACTTTTACAAGCGCTTGAGCTTAGCTCCACTCTTCATGGCTGCAGGCCTCAAAACGCTAGCAGGCTGATGATTTGCCTGAGGTCACTGCGCAGCGCGCGTCAGCCAATATGTTCGGAACTGGGAGGAAAGAATGACTTCGGCATTACAGGATTACCACCAGTTCATACTCTGGATTCACCATCCTCAGAACGCTGCCTCAGAAGATGTGCGAAGGCTAGCTAATATCGTCCTTGAGCGCTTTACTGAGGTGGCAGGCACTAGCCGACAGCGAAATCAACGGTCTAACCTGCTAATCGACCTGATGCGTAAATCGCTCACCACAACTGTTCACACGCTGCCCGCAATCCAACCCTTACCGCCTGGCGGTGATTGGCAATGGCGCAAGTTAACAAAGCTCACGGTGGGCCCGTTCCGGGGGTTTAGGTTTCCGGAATCCTTCGATCTGCACGAGCGGATCAACCTGTTCTATGGGCCGAATGGAAGCGGCAAGACAAGCTTGTGCGAAGCAGTAGAATTTGCGTTGCTGGGGGCTGTCGATGAAGGCGGCATGAAGCGCATCGCGGCTGCTCGTTATTTGTCCAACCATCACGAGGGGCGGTACATCCCGCCGCTGCTCAGTGCGGTTACCAACCAGGGGCTGCCCATCCCTGTTGCTGCAGATTCAGATGCCTACCGGTTCTGCTTCATTGAAAAAAACAGAATCGATGCTTTCTCTCGAATTGCCGCTAAGCCTGCCGGCGAGAAAACAGAGCTGATCGCAGCCCTGTTCGGCATGGATCAGTTCAACGAATTCGTAGGCCATTTCAACGACTCCATGGAGGGGCTGCTAACGCTCCTACCTTCAAAGCAAGTTGAGTTGACTGCGAAGCGCGGCGCCTTGACCAATGACAAGCAGACCGTAGCCAACGAGGCCGATGCTCTTGCGCATCAGGCGCAGGCTGAGAGTGCGTACGCCGCGAGTGTTCAGCCTGGCATGACCTACCCTGAACTGCTTGCCGCAATTGGAAGTGAAGTGAATCCGGGCCGCCTTCAGCAGCTGGATGCTCTGCTCAACCAGCCACCAGCCTTCATATACGGCATCAGCAGCGCCGAGCTCACCAAAGCATTCCAAACAGCCGACGCCGCTCAGACAGCTTTGATGGCCGTTGCTGCGGAGCTGGCGGCCCGAACTCACGATGTCTCATTTCAAGATTTATACAACGCCGTCCTGGGGCTTCAACACGTCGCCGGCGACCATTGTCCAGCATGTGATACACCCCTGGCAGGCGAACATCGAGTTGTAAACAACCCGTTCGAAAAAGCGGTAGCGGGGTTGGCCGGGTTGAAAGCGCTCAAAGAAATTCAAGTCCGTCATCAAGTCGCTCTGCGGGAGCGCAACACGGCGTCCGAGGCGTTGCGGGTCATGTTGTCGACGTTTGCTCAGCGTGTCGGTGCCTCTGTTGCTAGCCCTGATGCACTGCCGCGCTATCTGGCTAATCCGGGCTTTGACGCTCAACGCGATTGGTGGAAAGACGGGTATCAGTCCGATGGGACGAGCCCACACTTGGCGCAACAGGCCGTCAATTGGGCGGGCGTATTGGAACAGGAGGACATCAAGTCCGCGTTGGCCAATGCTGAGCGCGGCAAGTTGATTACTGAGAGAGACCGGCTGAATCAGGCCAGGGTCGATATTGGAGCGCATATCTTGACGCGCCAGGGGCTTGGTCAAGCTGTGTTGGACGCAAAAAAGCGTATTGCTGAATTTGAGCAAACCAATGCCCTGCTGATCCAGGCCGCTACCGATGAGGCCCAGGCGATCCTGCGCGATAGCCGGATCAACACAACCTACGATCAGTTCCTGACGCTGCTGCGCAGGTACAAAATCCAGCTCCCAGGCACCTTGATGGCGGGCCTGAATTCTCTGGCCCTTGAGCTTTACAACGAATTCAACGTCCGCGACTTTGATGCTGACAAGCTGGCTGAGCTGAACTTACCGGTGACAGGAGAAGGGCGGATCGAGCTGTGCTTTAGAGGTAAACCGGACGTACCCGTCGATGCGTTGCAGATACTGAGTGAAGGTCACGTGAGGTGCTTGGGCCTGGCTATTTTGCTGGCTAAGGCCCTGAAGATCGGTGCGCCCGTAATTGTGTTCGATGACGCCATCAACGCCATCGACCATGAGCATCGACAGGGCATCCGAGAAACCATCTTCGAGAGTGAACGCTTCGGGGGTACACAGTTAATTGTGACCTGCCACAGCAACGAGTTCATGAAGGATGTCCAGAACCGAGTGCCAAAAGAGAACTGGACGTCTTACGTATTCCGGCATCACAACGGCAATTATCAGCCCCGTGTGCTCGGCAACGTCGCTCCGCTAACCTACCTGCTCAATGCCCAGATTGCGATTGATCAGGGTGATGCGCGGACGTCTCTGGCCGAATGTAGGCAGGCGCTCGAAATGCTATCGGACAAGCTCTGGAGATGGTTGGGCAAGTTCGATCTTGGCATGTTGAGCTTGCAAATCGCCGGCCCTGGCGCTGAGCCAAATCTACGCGGAGTCTGCAGCGCCGTACTGGCCCGACTCAACAAGGCTCCAGAGTTCGAGCATCCCGACAAGCCTAGCGTTATTCAGACACTCAGTTTCATCCTGGGCCAGCCTGAGCAATCGCTGGTGTGGACGTACCTGAACAAGGGCACGCATGAAGAGGCCGATAAGGATGATTTTGATGACGCACTGGTGGAGAAGATTGTGGCGCAGCTAGAGATGCTCAATGCGCTCAAACTGAAGGGTCGTTGACGCACTCTCATCGTCAGGGTGTGGCTCAAAACCGTCCCACCAGGCGCCACCTGAACCTGCACCTGTAGAGTTGGCGCAATGGGGGGGCGAGGGGTTAGGAAGTGTGATGCGCGTCACATTTACTAAATAAGTCGCCCCCACCCCCTTGAAAAACTTTAAGCACGACGGAGTTTTTATATTTGAGAGCAATAAAAAAAGCGGTGATCCATCAGTCACCTTTTTCAGCGAGGCATGCGGCGATCCGCTCTGCTGTTTTCTGTTGTTTTTGAGGTTTGCGTTTTAGGATTTCAGACACGGTGGTGAGGACACCATGAGGTTGCCCCGCCAGGGGCTAGAGAGATCGGTATTAAGGCCGCCAGGCCGAACTGCTTTTTCTTTGAAACCAAAAAAGCTAAGGTCAACTGAATTTTTGAATACGGATAACTCCGTTCACTCAATTCCCAATGTCGTACAACCCGAGGTGTACTGCCTCGCCGGCGAGCTTGCGCTAAGTGAAACTGGCCCACGGAATCGTGTGTGCCGGGTGTGCAGTTGCCCAAATGAAGAGATAGCAATGTGGAAAAAATAGCAGGATTTTTCCTGGAGAAAATGTGGCCCACCGTGTGTGCATCCGCCACCGATGCACGAGCTCTCATGCAGTCGAAAGATTCGTTCTTTAAAGAGATGAAAGAGCGCAAGGGCATGTGCTCACGGGCTTGGTTGTTCGGAATCGTCGTTGCGATCGGGTTGGGTGTATTGGGATTGCCGGCTTCCCGTTCAGCAGGGATCACCCCAACTGTAGAGTTCGCCGGTGTCATGACGTTGGCAAACTGGCTTCTCGTTGCGTGTTATGGGGTGTGTTTTGGATTGGCTGCCCGTCTGCTGGGGAGCCGACGTGAGGTGTTGGCCAGCGTGAACACCTTTTTCTACCTCTCGGGCTGGCTGGTGGTACTCAAGATGTTTGAGATGCCAGCGCTAGGCGCACGCTTGAAGGCCATGACGCAGAGTTGTGCTTCGCTCAGCTATGACCAGGCTGTCACGGCTGCATTCCGTCATAGCCAGATGGCAACGGTCTCAGATTATTTAGTGTTGCTTGGGTACATATTGTTCGTCCTCCTTGGCGTCATCAAAATGCAGCGCGTTGTTCATGACTTCGGACGCACGCGTGCTTGGCTATCCACGGCGATTGGGATGGTGCTGCTGAGCGCGATGGTCTCGTATGTCCAGGAACCCATCATCTCTCAGTTGATGTGCAGCTACGCCAATCAGTCCTGAAGGCTGTCTTTCAGAAACGCCTGCGCCACGGTCAGCCCAGCCATTCCCAACACTGTCCTTGCTCAGGTCGCTCTGCAGCGTAACGAGGTGGCTGGGCATGGCCCTGATAAAAACGTGCCTGGTGGCATCTTCGTTACTGAGTAAACGGTGTAAGCGCTCTCGCTCTTGCGTCCATGAGCAGTGGCACAGAGGCTGATTTACGTGGAAATTGCATCCCGGTCTAATTTGTTGGGAGCGTGCCGTGGGACGGGCTGAGCTGGAAAATGAGGTCTGGCATTGTGCTACTCGATCGTATGGGCAGTCTTTGCAAGATGTCATTCGTGGTGTGCTTCACACCTATGCACGTCCGCTTGGGCATGACGACATGACTCGGCTATATCGAACAAGCGTGGGCGACGCGGCCTTCAGGGCCCTGCAGGTTTGCCTATACGACGACTGGGGCAATGATGACCCGCTGGCATCCGTTCTCTGGGTGCGACAGCATAAACGCGATTATCTCTACTATTGTGTCTTGCAGCGTCTGGTCAGCGATCAATTGGCAACTGATGAGATGAGGGAAACACGATTCGCGGTGGATCTCGGGTTGTAGGGCGGCCATGCTGGACGCAGGCGCAATCCTTGGGGGGCTTACTCAATGGTTTGGGAAAGTGAAAACTGGAAGCTACCTCTGCTGAAACTGGCTAAGCGCCTCGCAGCTCTCAAGGGATCTAGAGAGCTATCGGAAGATCAGCTTGCCCAGATCGAGCGGGATATCTTCATAGGGTTTTACTCGGTCAGAAGGCTGACTGAAACCCCCACGAAAGTGACGGATCAGACACGAGCCATACTGCTCGCGGTCAGCAAATTCGCTAACCTCAAGCCTGTGACCTGGCGTAATAATCATAGGCTTGACGAGCTCTATGACTTCAACAAAGGTAATCAAGAGAAGCGGAGTATTCCCTTCGTTTGCGGCGGGGTCATACACAGCTTCATCTTCGCACCCTGTGTCTCGGAAGAGGGCGGACTGTCCGGATTTTTCTTCACCTCAGACCGTGAGAAAGATAAGTTTTTGCTCTTCATGGACATTGATGAGGTGATCGCGCTGTTCAGGCAAGTCGGCAACGACAACCCCAGTGTGATCGAATCCTCTCGTGATCTGGTCACGGGCGTCGAGACGCTGATCGTCAAATGAGCTTAAAGCTCGACTCCGGCGCGTCGAAGGTGGAGGTGAAGACGTTTTGCCGAGTTTCTCCGGTTGCCTAGTCGACCTTCGTTCTTACCTATAGCCGGTGTCAGCCTGTGATTTGACAATGGCACTCTGGTATCATTTTGCGATTAAATTGGATCGCATTATTGCACCAGGGAGGCGTTTGTTCGGGTGATGGAAGGTGCAGAATCAAACACGATTCATGAGGCGTCCGCAGCCGCTTTGGGATTTTATTTCCAGAGCCAGTTCGCTCTACTGACGCTGATATCGCAGACGAATGATGACGCTGCGGTGGCAATCGAAAGGCTGGACGACGTAGAGCTCACGGCTAACGGCCAGACCCTTCTGTACCAACTCAAGCATTCCGTCCAAGAAAATCCGCCCCCCGTCACACTGGCATGCGTGGCGTTGTGGAAAACCATCAAGGTATGGATTGATGCCATCCCACTCGTGTCACTGGCTAATACGACCTTCTGCCTTGTTTCAGTCGGCACCGTACCCAGCGACTCTCCCTTGATGGCTCTGTGTGACCCCCAGGCGAATCGAGAGACCTTGCTCAATGCGATGCTGGAGGAAGCCAGCCGTGTCGTTGATGAGCGCACTGCTGCGAGGGCTGCAGGTGACAAACTTCCGCACGCACCACGTGCTGCGGGCTGTCATGCATTCCTCAACCTTGACCCATCAACCCGATCGAGTCTGCTACGACGAATCCGCATTCAGCATGGCACTGTCACGATTGGGCAGATCCCTGAGGCGCTGTCCAAACACCTGCACCTGCTCCCGAAGGATCAGCGTTCCCAAGTGGCTGAGCGACTGCTTGCGTGGTGGGATCAGCAGGTGGTGTACACCCTGTGTGGCAAGCGCGATCGGGTGATTCAGCGCAGCGAAATGGAACACAGCATCTCCTCCATCATCGCGCATCTGGACGACGAAAAGCTGATCGCTGATTTCGACATGGTCAACCATCCCGATGACTATAAGTCTGACGGTATGCTTTATCGCCAGATCGCTTTGGTTCGGGGAAGACCCTCTGACGTCACCAAGGCTGTCCGTGAGCAATGGAGGGCGACGCAGCAACGGGCGAAGTGGATTGTCGAAAAACCTCAGATGCGGTCGAAGATCGTCAGTTATGACGCAAAGCTCACCGAGCGTTGGTCGGATCTCCACTCTCGAATGGCAGAAGATTGTGAGGGTTTAGATCCTCTCGAAGTCGAGGCCAAAGGGCTGGAGCTTCTGCGCTGGGCTCATGACCATGCCCCCAAGGATGTCGAGCCGATTGCGCCCAGCTGGAGCGGGCACTATTACGTGCGGGGCACTTACCAAGTGTTGGCAATCGACCAGTTGGTTGGGTGGCATGTCGACTATCTGAACCTCCTCAAGGATTAGAGTATGACCATTGCCCACGACATCTATGCCGAAACCAACCCGGCCTATTGTGCTGCGTTACTGACCCACTTTGTTTCAGAGTACTGCTCTCGCAGCAACGCGCCGCCAGACCTCACGTTGTGCTACGCAGCCGTGCCGTTGGCGCTGTCAGGTGACCTAGCGTCTACCTTTGCGGGTACCGATCGAAGGACGGGGCTGCTGGAGTGGTTGCATCGCAGCCCGTTCATTCAGATCCGGCTTGCAGATCGAGTGAATGGCTCCCTGGATATCGTCACCGAGGCGATCCAGTTTGCATGCTTCAGCCAATTGCTCATGGTCAATGCCGAAGGTCGACTCGTCTTGGGCGCAGCCTCGTTGCGCAAAGTCCTTACCAAGCAATTGAGTGAGGATACCCGGAACATTTTCAAGAATATTGACCGCCTGGGCTGCTGGTTTGCCCTGGCCGGCACTACACGGACTGTATTCGACATGATGGGGCTAGAATTGTGAGCCGCTGGAACATCTCAAACATCTTTTTCATCGGCGAAGGCGGGCGGGTTCGCATCCTTGATCTGCGGCTGGGTGAGGTGAACATTTTTACCGGTGCCTCCGGTACCGGTAAATCCACTCTGATCAAAGCCATCGATTACTGCCTTGGCTCCAGCAAGTGCGAACTCGCAGCTCATGTGAAACGCCACAGTGTGGCGGTCGGTGTGAAGTGGGTGCTGGATGGCGCGCAAATGATTACGGCTCGCCTCGTCCCGCCTGTTGGCCAAGGCACCAGCACCAAGATGTTCGTCAGCAATGGGCGGAATTTGCCAATTCCCGACACTGTTCACCAGCTCCAAGGTGCTACGACGGTCGATGCGGGTAAAGCCTTCATCGAACGAGCATTTGGCATCGGCGGTGTGTCTGACGTTTCCGATGACAAGAACGCCCGTAAATGGCGCCCAACGGTGCGCCACGCCACGGCCTACATGTTCGTTCCCAAGGATGTCATCTATAACGAAACGGCTTTGCTTCATGGGCTGGATCAGGCTGACGAAGCTCCAGCGATCATCGAGACGATGCCCTATTTCTTGCGGGTCGTGAACGAGGACACCGTGCTCCAGGAGCGGCGTTTGCGCGATCTTCGCAAGCAGCTTGAGCGAGAGGAGCGACAGCAGCGAACTCGCCAGGCAGCCGGCAGCGAGTACAAAAAACACGCCATGCGCTTGCTGCTCGATGCTAGTCGCAGCGGCCTGTGCGACCTCCCCTCGGACGATGCTACCGAGCAGGAATTGGAAGCCATCCTGCAACGGGTCAAGCGGATCAATGCCAAAGCTGTGTCGAACCCCAACGAAAGCGAGCTAGGTAACCTGTACGAAAAGCGGCGCAGCCTACTGAGTGACATCGAGAAAGCGCGCAGGCAATCCCGTGCGACCCGGTCGGCGCTTCAGGACATGGTGGGTTTTCAGGGCGCTGTCCAACGCCAGTACGAGAAACTGAAGATCGCGGAGCATCTTCAGCCAGCTTCTGGCACCTGTCCGTTGTGCGACACACCGACGGAGCGTGGCATTGCGATCTCTGAAGCGATTCACCAATCCATCAAGATCGTGCGATCGGAAAGCGTGGCGGTCGAGAGTGTCAGGCCGCGCCTGATCGAACATGAAGACTCGTTGCAGATCGAGATCGACCGACTGAATATCAAGCTGCGTGAAACCGATGAGCGCATCAAGACTTGGGTTCGGCAAAGTGATGAAGCCAAGCAAATGGATAGCTTGGCCCGATACCATTCCCACCTGCTGGGTAAGGTGTCGCAGTTTTTGGAGATGAATCCGACCAGGCCGCAACCAGGCTCTGACCTCAGCGTGCTGCATGAGCAGATTCACAGACTCGAAGCGCTGATCGACAGTAACTCCAAGCAAGTGTTGCTCTCTCGCGCCGAGCGCAAGGTGTCGCAATACCTGTCGGAGGCGTTCGCCGAGTTGCCTACGGTCGCGCCATGTATTGGGGCAGACCTTGAGTTTTCTTCCAAGCCCCCAGAGGTGGCAATCATCGAGGAGGGCACAGGAGCGGTTCTTCGGCTGCATGATGCAGGGTCGGACGAGAACTACCTAGCGATCCATATTGCCCTGTCCTTCGCACTGCAGAAGTACCTGGGTGAAATCAATGCTCCAGTACCAGCCTTCCTCGCGTTCGACCAGATTAGCCGACCTTACTACCCGCAACGTGGGGGAGACGAGTCGTCGATTGGAGAAAACGAAGAGGTATCGGCCATGCGTCGACACATTGACTTCCTTTTCAAAGAGACGGCTGCCCAGGAAGGTCTGCAGGTACTGCTGATTGAGCACGCCTTCTTCGGGGATGACCCCCGTTACGTCGCGGCTACGCGCAAGCGGTGGAACAAGCTCTCTGAGGATGCCCTGATTCCTCGGGATTGGCCTAGGAGGCCAGACACCATTTGACAGCTCACAAATATGGCCTAATGCGGCGAGCGCATTTATAACCCAGGCTGGGAATAGTCCCGTGGCCGGATCGCGGGTTTCCAGCATGGCAGAGCAGAACAAGTAATCGTTAATGATGAGATCCAACCCAATGATCATGAGCGACTGAAGCTCAACGACGACTGCGAGGTAAACAAGGATGGTGGACTTCAACAAACTCAGATCGCAGTCTCAGCGACCTGCACCGATAGATCCCCTGGAAATCTTCAGACGCATGCCCAAGCCTCAGGGCATCAATGATCTGTACACCAGTCAAGCCGAGGTGCTGGAGGCATGGTTCGAGAGAAAGGATGAGCGTGACACGGTGGTCAAGCTGCACACCGGGGGCGGGAAGACCCTGGTTGGTCTGCTGATTGCGCAGTCGACCCTGAATGACCTCAAAGAGCCTGTTCTGTATCTGGCTCCGACCACGCAGTTAGTCAAACAGACCTTGGAAAAGGCGAAATCGCTGGGGATTCTCGCTGTCCCATACATCCGAGGTCAGCCGCTGCACGACGACTTTGTGAACGGCAAGGCTGTCATGGTCGCTTCCTACAACGCCCTGTTCAACGGCCATAGCAAGTTTGGCGTTCGTGGGTTGAAAGCTCCTATTAGAGTGGGTGCCGTTATCCTCGATGACGCCCACGTAGCATTCTCTGTGGTGCGCGAGTCGTTCACCCTTGAGGTTTCCTCTGGGGATGACAAGGAAACCTACGAGGCGCTGTGCACCCTGTTCCGCAATGCTTTTCGAGACATTGATCGACTAGGCACCTTTGACGATACCGTTGCAGGCCTCAACAGTGGCGTAGTTGAAGTGCCTTATTGGGCCTGGAACGAGCAGTTGGATACCGTAAGGGGACTGTTGCGACCCGACGGTGCGAACGTACCTTATGCTTGGCCATTGCTGCGAGACAATCTGCATCTGTGCCATGCGCTGATCAGTGGCAAAGCCTTCACCATCACAAGTGTTCTGCCGCAGGTAAACAATTTCCCCACATTCGCTGATGCTCCCCGGCGTATCTACATGTCGGCGACCATTGCTGACGATAGCGAAATTGTCCGCACATTCGACGCCGATCCCCAGCTCGTAAACAGCGCTTTAACCTCTAGGTCTCTTGCAGGGATCAGTGAACGGATGATCCTGATCCCAAGCCTGATGCCGTTCGATTTCGATCCGCAACAGGTCGCTAAGTCAACGCTCAAGCAAGTAGCTGGGATGAAGCTTGGGGCTGTGGCTTTGGTTCACGCCAACTATGCTGCGCAGGCATGGACTGACACCGCGCAGTTCGCGGAAGGCTCAGACCAGGTGGAAATTGCGATCGAGGCGTTGCAGTCGCGTAGAACCAATGGGCCATTCGTATTTGCCAACCGTTACGATGGAATCGATCTGCCCGGTGACTCTTGCAGAGTCCTGGTGATGGAAGGGCTTCCCTCCGGCACGTCTGATTATGAGCTGTTACGTGCTGCGACCCTCTATGGTGGAGCTACCATCAGTCGCATGCTCGCTCAGCGGATAGAGCAGGGGATCGGACGCGGAGCGCGTGGAGCTGGCGACCATTGCGTAGTGCTGCTGCTTGGCTCGGACTTAGCTGGCTGGATTGCCAAGGACGCGAACTTCAGGCTGCTCACCAGCGCGACTCGGGCACAGCTCGAAATGGGGTCGACGGTCAGCAAAGAAGTCAGTGACGTCAACGATTTGACCAAAACAATTGCGCTCAGCATCAATCGGGATATCGGATGGATTGAGTACCATGCCGCAACCCTTGCGGAAAACGTTGGGCCAGAGGCGGCAGACCCGAAGCGGTTCAATACGGCCTCAACGGAACGCAAGGCCTTCAACCTGTGGGCCGACGGCTTTTATGACAAAGCGATCGAACGCCTGGATCAGGCAGCAGGTGCTCAGGGCGCGGTGGATGACCAGACACGTGGCTGGTTGTACCAATTGGCAGGCCGTATCGCAGAAAACTGGGGGCAAACCGAGCGCAGCGACGAGCTCCAACGATCGGCGTTTTCGGCGAACCGCAACCTTTTGCGTCCACGCACTGCTCCTCCCTACCGGCCCCTGGCGTCTCCTGGCGCGCAAGGCGCGGCGATTGCCGTTCAGCTACGTGGATACCGGATCAGGCGTGGCCTGCTTCAACGCTTCGAGGAAGTGGTGTCCAAGTTGCACGGCAGCGCCTCTGCCAATCAGTTCGAGCAGGCGCTCGCAGAACTCGGTACCTTGATAGGGCTTACTACAGAGCGCCATGACGTCGGTGGGGAAGGGCCTGATGTGCTTTGGCTGCTTCCCAACAAGACTGCTCTGATCATGGAAGCAAAGAGTCGCAAACAGGACAAAAACCCGTTGACCAAGGAGGAGCATGGTCAGCTTCTGGTCGCAGAACAGTGGTTTGTCCGAAACTACCCCGGCTACTCAAGTCATCGTGTGGTAGTGCACCCCACAAACAAGGCAACCGCTGCAGCGTCAGCGCATGAGAGCTATGCGCTCACGCTTGATCGGTTGAACCAACTGGTTGCTGAATCCCGGGTATTGCTGAAAGAGCTATGTGAGTCTCAGTTGACCGATATCGAGCTTGAAGGGCAGTGTCAGCTTTCAATCGAGCACTCGCCGATCCGGGCAGACAGACTGATCAACTACCTGGTGCCTTTCGTGGAGGGGTAGAAGAGATCCAGGCGAAGCACGCCTGACATCAGTGTGCGGCGGGAGCTGGCTGCGTCAAACGCAGCAGTTCCAGCCGATGTAGTGCGGGATACCCAATCGTAGTAGCGGGGTTGCTCGTCTGGTCGATTTCATCAGCCTCTTTAGCGACTGCCGCATTAGGGGTTCCACAAATGCCCTCGCTGCGCATCGCGGGACAGTATTGCGTCGGTGAAATCCGCTAGGTTGGTGAAGTCCTTTCCACCCGCGCGATTCAAAAGGTACCCCCTCATGCCCACCTCCCTGGGGCCGTCACGATCACATCGAGGCGAATCACCAATCATTATAACGCTGTTGTCACCGAAATAGTCGATAGTATCGGCCCCTAGCAGCTCACAGGTTGCTCGGTAGAGGAACGGTTCGGGCTTCATGGCCCCGACGGCAAAGCTAAACCCATAAGCGTCTACTGTTGGGTAAAAACGTCGAACCGGAGCTCCGTAGGGTGCAGCTAGGTTCGACGCGATCGCTATTTTGAGGCCCGCAGCCTGCAACCTTTCCACTGCACGCAGGCCATCCTCGAACGGTTCGATAGCACTCAGATCTGCCTCAAGGTCACCTTGGATATCAGCCATGTGTGCGGGCTGAATTTTGATTCCAAAAAGTTCTGCTGCATCGATCAGGCTTAGATTGCGGGTGAGAACCTGGCGAAGGTCATCCGGCTGGGGTCTGCGGCCTTGACGGATGCCTTCCTTCAGAATTTGGCGATAGGGGTGCCTGCCTTTCTGAATCTGGAGCAGGGTGCCGAAGGCATCAAGAAGTACGAATCTGATGGGCATTTGGAAGAGTCTTATATGTGCCAGGTGGGCCTGCTTGGCGGTCGTGAAGGATACGACATATTTGTGGCGCGTTACTGGACTTTGCTTATCCGTGGTTGGTGCTGCAGTCCTCCCTCCGAGCTGAGGGTTTCGCCCTCATGCAATCTGCTCCATGCTGTCGGTTCAACGTTAGGGGGCGCCGTAGAGGCAGCCGCACGCCAACTCTGATGTCGCAAATATTGAAGGCAGACCTAGTCTGAGACGCTGCGCCTCAGCGATCCAGAGCACCCTCGATCAGCTAAATCATCCACAGTTGGCCAGCGGTCGATCACTATGAGGGCCATCTCTCGTTTGCTTCGTAGCTGCTTCTTCACAACACTATGGCTCTCACAGGGATTGCCTTGTCTGTATCTGTGCCATGGAAGAGGACTGTCGGTAGCGGGGTGACAACAGCACCTGTGAATTCGATTCTGGCTTCTAACTACCCCTCTAGCTTGAGAAAAAGCCATCCACTGATGTGCTCAGGAGAGAATTCAATCGACCTTGCATACTGGTTTGAGCCCATGGCGTTTAATCCGTGTTTAAATGTGCATCGTTGGTTACGTCTGATATACCGTATAAATGTGATGCAAGAACGATAGGAGTGGTTGGTGATGCAGGAAGTTGGGATCCCTGAAAGTTCTAGGGAAAAGGAGTGGGCCCTAAAGATTGAGAGGCCCATAGGATTACTTTTGAGTCTAGGCATTTTTGGCTGCTTCATTCATGCGGTGACTCTCCAAGGATGGCCTTTCTTTAAGCTGCCGTTTTATCTTGCGTGCGCATTGGCAGTATTGGCTTTTCTCGTGTCGACGACTTCTGGATCTAACGTAAAATTTTCCCGGAAGCTATTGCTAGGCTTGAGGGCCGCTTTAGGCAGCGTTATTACGGGTACGCTCGGTTTGAGCATGATCGTGGGGGTGGTTTGCGCGTTAATGGAATTGTGGGGATATGCTTCCGGTAATATTGCTGCTAGCTACAAAACTTCAATTATAGTTGGGTTCTTGACATTGGTTGTTGGAGTGTTTTTTTTCTTGATCCGTGTTATCTGGCGCTTTACCTATGGCGTCACGGAAATCGGTGCAGGAGTATTTATTGCCTCATATCGAGCCTTTGGAACTGAGCACTGGTTCAGCGCTCAGAACCTAGATTTATATCTTGTGGTGTTGACGGCGGGCGTCTATTTGGTTGTCAGGGGGCTGGATAACGCCTCTCAGGGCTTCAACAAGCCAAATGACCCTATGATAAGAGCGGGACGCTGGTTGAAGTCGGTGATTTTTGTCTCTGACCAAAATAAGGGTAGGGAGCTTGACGGGGTGGATTGAGCTGGCTAGTCATCAGAGAAAGGTGGGCTCTTCCGCCCCATTAACTGGGCTGGGTTAGATATCCATTTTCTCGCCAGTATTGAGCTTGACGTGCCTGGATTGCGGTCTGGATCGAGTGCAAGTCATCAAGGAGCCGCTTAGCAATCGCAAGGTCAGAACCGTGGGATTGCTCGAAATTTAGCTCTCGCCGCGAGGAAATAACTCGGAAGTCAAGCCATGATCCGTTGTCTACGGAACATGGCTGGAGCGGTACTCTCTATTTCTTGTATTGAGCCAAGAGGCCTGAATACAATTGACCGCCCATCTGCTTGAGAAGGTCTGAGAGCGGAAGCTGGCTCGATTTTTTATGATTGAAAATCACAGATCTACGAAACATGTATACCGATCGCAGAGCAGGATCGGGCACCGCAGCATGCAGGAACTTCAGAACGAGCCTGTTCAGCGCACTGGATATCATGGGGACACTGGTGTCCGCGCGGGAGTGGAATAAGTAGTCGTTTTCAGAAAAGTTCGCCTGCCGCTGGTACTGAGTGACCATGTCCAGAAAGCGGTGAGGAAGGTAAGTAACGCTCTCATGATCAGTCGCTTTAGCGATCGGCAGTTTGACCAATGCGCCGGAGTTCCATTTTGAGATATTACGAAATCTGACCGTCCGGATGCTGTTTGCGCGCATTCCCGTCATGAGCAGCGTGAACAAGCACATATCTCGCAGGCGACCCTCGGACTCTACCGTGTTCCAGACTTGGCGGAAGCCTGCCTCATCAAGCACTGATGCTTCGGCAGCTGATGGACTCAAGTTCCAAATATCATCCTGCAGAAGGTTCACGAATTCCGGCGCGGATGAATTGTTCTCCTCACTTGCACGCGGATCCGGGGAGGCGCCGAATGCGATTAGCTCATGCAAAGGGAGGGACATCACCATGCGATGCAGATGGCTCTCATCCATTCCCTCGGCATTGCTCGCTTGCCAATACACGAACAGGGCAGTGCTAATGCCATCCCGGGCCTCGGCCTCATCTGTCGTGGGCTGGCACGCAGGTGCTGTCTGTGCCGATTGCTGAAGGTCTTTGAAATCGCGATAGCCCAAACCACGTGACAGGGCATGCTGGGCATCGGCTAGTGATATGGACTTGGTACCGGGCCACTCAAACTGAATTGCGTTCGTGAGGCGAGTGAAACCCTGGCCTTCTTCAAGGTCAGAAACACAGACAGGCACGCGCATAGATTTCTCCCTCCAAATGGATTTAATAGACTGTTCTGTTGTTAGTGTTGAACGGGCTTGGGCGCTTCTGGCATCACAGCCTTGACATCGATGTAGTCAAGCGTGGACAAGTAGGGCTTGTGGCCCATGAGCCCCTGAATGAGCTCAATGCGCTCCTGGGTGTCGATCCCCTTGCGATTGGTAATGCTCTTACAAATAGCAACACGCTCATGGTGATTTCGCATTCGCTTTTCCTCTATTTAGAAAGTGATGGTTTGCAGGCTTTCAGTTTTTCAGAGGCGAATCTGGGGGGAGGGATGTGATCTTCAAATCCAGCAAACGGATCTGAGTCAAGTAGCTTTAGTTGCTCGTCCGTTAACTTGTCCCTGCCGTTGGAGTAGGTGATTTTGTCTGGTGTCCAGTCGTCGTGATGGAGAAACACCTCCCCTGTGAACGGTTTTATTCCCGAACCATGGTTGTCGAGAATCACAGGCGCGAAAGCGCTGAACAGTCTTCCGCCATCCCAACTGGAGTTCACATCATTTTCATTCACGAACTCTGCCGTCCATTCGTCATACCAGACCCCCAGGGCGATATCAGTCCAGGCATCCTGGAAGCGACGGTAGTCTTTGCCCTGAAGCCTTTTGTTGTAGACGACACACAGGCTCCCTTTTGATGCGTGCAGCAGCTTTACGGGCGATAGGAGTCCGGTGATCAGGGCTTCTTCAACCATTGCAATCAGTCGTGTGTCCGGAGCGCCAGTCCAAAGGATTGCAAAGCTTTGGAGCATGGTTTCGTTTGCATGTTTATAGTTGATGAGCAATGGCTGAATGACATTGAAAACTGTATACGCCCCTTCGCCGTCTTCATTCTGAGCGTGCTCGAATTCAATCTGTAGGGCACGGGAGTAGATCATTCTGAAATCCATCGGGTGATGTGGGGGTTCGGTAAATGAAGTTGATAGTTGAGGCGGTGTCAAGGTTGGGTGAGTAATCTTTTTAAATTCCGCTATTTAATGGTTTATTGATTTTTCCGGTATGCGGTTTTATATTGAATTTTAGGCAATATTTACTTAATCTAGATTTTGAGTTTTTCTTGTCGAGTAGGAATAAGTGTTTGGGTGTTTATTGCTTAGTTCTCATCGGCGGCGGAAGCTGTGGGTGCCGTGAACGCTGGGTTATCCACCGCTAAGGGTTTCGGCGGCCCTCCTTCTATCGGCGGGTGTGTAATGTAAGCATTAGGTAAGTATTGATGTGTAGACTTCCCGATGAGCCCTTGGGATGAGGTTTTTTTGTCTAGAAGAAAGAGCCCATATTTGCCTGCTCAGCCTGCCACACCTCCGCATGCAGTAGCCATGGAAGGTGCATATGAAGGTCGTCATATGGAGGCGATCCCCATCCGGCGGTCGCATCATGATTTCTTTGGGGGTGATATGCAGCAGGTCTCGACCGTTGCCCAAGGGGAGAGCTGTGAGGGTGGGAAAGCCATCCGCTCGAATCGCGATGGCAGGATGACTGCGGTGCTGGCCGTCGACCACTGCCGGCTGCAGAAGAAAATCAAGACTTTCGGAATTGACTATTTGACGACGGTTTGGCCAGAAGGTCTGCGTCTCTAGCCTACTCACCGCCCATTGCCCTCGTTGGTTCTAGTACCGCGAGGTGAGTTCGAAAGGATCTTCGGTTGCCAGCATCGAGGGGCCCCTAAAAGTTGGTGGTGGCGGTGTGCCACTCCAGATTATATTCAACCTGCATCCGCAGGGGGATGTGCTTGCTTCGAGTGAGGGCAAGTTACCTAATGGATAAAGGAGCATGGTTGTGCTGAGTCAATTGGTGATAGACAGAGCTTTTGAGGATGTCAGTGATGCGATAAATAGGGAGGCGGCAAAGAGCAAGGTTTTTACATTTGAAATGAGCATATCTAAAGGTGACGATTCGTCTGCCGATTTCTACAGTTTGATGACTGGTTTGGAACAACGATTGATTGGGCGTTACAAAGGGTATTATGTCCGCGCTGAGATGAGTCAGTGTGTCACTGCAATTCAGATTTATGTTGCTAGCTTAGATTGAGAGAGTAGAGAGATGTCAATAACATGGCCGGAACTTGATGGCTTTATATCCCGGGCTGTACAAGGCAATCTAATCCAGGCGTCTAGGCGGCTTATATTTACGCACTGCAATGAGGAACTTGATCAACGGGGTTTTTTCTTTGCGGACGTGCTTTATAATTTTGGCGGTACTGGGCTGTTGATAAAATATGAGGAGAAATTTTTTCTTCTGACTGCGCAGCATGTTATAAAGGCTCATTACTCGGAGCCTCAAAATGAGTCTCCATTTTTTACAAATGCGTTAGCGAAAAGTCAGTGGGATGACCTGAGCAAACTCCTGTATCCAATTCGAGGTTGGGAAATTGGGTCTTTGATCGAGAGCGATATTCCTTGGATTGATGATGAGGATATTGTGCTTGTAGAATTGGGGCATCCAATACCAGGGGGATACCCCGAGAACTTCTTGGATTTTGATACTCCAGGTAGTTTTGATTACCTGAGACGAGATGAGTTTCAGGAAGGTTTGATACTCCTGGCGGCAGGGTATCCCATCGAGGAAAATCAGGTGATACCTGCTGAAAATGGCGAGCATGACTTCGCCACTAATCTTCATCGTTTTACCTATCCTGGTTTCTGCACAATGGAGAACGGAAACCCCTACCTCAGGTTTGAGCGTGAATACACTCATGATGAAATGAATGGGGTGAGCGGTGGAGTTGTTACAAATGTAGAGCCTAACGCTGAGCAGACTCGATGGGTGGGTATGATACAGAAAGCTGGGAATGGCACGCTTCGCTTCTATCCGGCCTATCTGATTCTGCCGGCAATCTTGAGATACAGAGAAGCGCAGACGTATATTATTGATCCGGTTGCCAATCTTGTAGATTTGGAGATGCAGGCTACCGTAGAAGCGATTCAAGCCCGAAAAAAGTTTAACGAGATGATTAGGCAAATGGGGGAACGCAAAATTCTCATGCAAAATCGTGAGGAGGTTTAGATTTGCTTATCTTTTGGGCCTTGGGGGTTACCCAAGGCTCACGGTGCAGGTTCAGAGACGCGAGCCAAAATGCAGGCTGATTTTCTGTGCCTAGTGATGACAAACGTCCAGTCCAGCTCAAGCAACCGAATGATTCGACACCACCGGTGTCGTGCCTGGCTAAGGCTAACCCCTGTTCCATGTAACCACCTTTCTCAAGACGCAAGAAGAGCGAGAGAGCAGTGGACAGAGGTGTTAGCCGCAGCGACGGGGAACTCAGACGCTGCGGCGGTCGGTCATTGGCGGTCACCAATGCGTATCGTCTATCAGGGCATCAGGACTTGCTCGTGGTTAAATACCGGCCTTGGGGGCCTAGACCAAGGGTTAAGGTCTCATGTCCAACAACTGGTGATAAATCGTCACATCGTTGTCGTTCATCACCCGGGTTTCCTCGTAATACCTAACCGTCGCAGAACGATACTCGATGTTAAGCATTCTTCTGAGCGGCTTGCCTGGTGTGTTATCGAACCCGTTGTAAGCACTGATGCTGCGGACGAACGACGCGTACTGGTCACACTGATCAGAAAACTCTGGATGCGCCACGTAGGCGATCACCATGATAGGGCTAATGCCTGCCGAATTATAATTCGCGAGTTTATTGAGGTGTTCCGTAACCGTCCCTTTATTAAACTTGCCTAAGCGGAATGCTTCGACCAGCATGATTGGATTTCCATTGCCGTCTCGGATCCATCCATCGGCTGACCCAACACTTAGCCCTGCGAAGTCTAGGTAGTAATGCGCAACCTCCGGCGCCCCGTTATTAATCGCGAGGTGGATCATGTTGAAGACCTCAGGCATCCAGTTCGGATCTTCACCAGTAACGTTTCGTGCCGAAATCTCTAGTCTTACCTTGTCTTTACGATGAGACGCGAGCGTTCGTTCCAGCAATTGGAACAGGCACGTGAACGGTGTCTCTGGCCGTCCCAAGATTTTGAGGAGGCGGTCAAATTGAATTTCGCTGAAGGAGTTAGCGACATTACAGATTGTTGGCCAAAGCCGAATAGGGCTGTACTCCGACTCATCGACGTAGCTGTCAAAAGCGCCTGCCAAACCGGCCTGGCTGAAACCAAATCGATCAGTCACATCCAACAGATGGTCGACGAGTACTGCCTTCTGAACCTGTCCAGATTCTCTGTCATGAAGCACCAGCAGCAGCCGCAAGTGTATGCGTACCGCCGAAACCTGACTCGCCCGATTCTTCGAGTTCGGGTCGATAGTGCTGAGTCCTATTTCATCCAGCGCGTGAACCAATTTCGTCTTCGCTAATAACGGGGCGTTTGCATGTACCAAGCTCCATTCCAATTCATCGAAGACGATAAGGTCATCCCCGTGGTGAGTATCATTGTGCGCGCGATCCGCAAGCATTTGCAGATGGCTGCTGATTAGCGTCCCTGAGATGGCCGATAACCGTCTGGATTGATCATCTCCTTTATGCGTCGAAGCGATGTCGTCCATGCACCAGAACAAGAAGAGCCATGCTCCCAAAGGCATACTCCCAAGGTCACTTTTGAAATGGGTTAGCCTGGCCTCGATCACCTCCACAAAGCCATCAATATTCTCTGAGAACCATCCCACTCTCGAATAACCTTGAGGATCAACGCTGATGGACCCTATCGCCTTCCGGAGGCTGGGAAGGCGCGTGTCGTTGAGTGACTTACCCTTGGAGTTGTATCCGAGCTCGTGCCCCACAAACCATTCCACCATCTCACATAGGTTGTGGATGACCTGCCGTAGATCTCGCCCATCCATGTGCGGTGGAAACGAGTTCGAAAAAATCTCCAGCGCCTGCATCCAGATGAGGTCATTCCAGAGCTTTTCGTAATTCGTTTTCTGGGAAATCGGCGGCCTATGTCCCTGTAGTTGGCGATAGAGGTCGATGAGTCCTACGTGGCTCGTCAAATGATTAGAGAGCAAAAAACAAATCAATGGCGGATAGGAGGTGTTTTGCCGGAGGATGCCGATCAAGCGCGGAGCACTGCTGGAAAGCTCAATCAGCCTTTTCGTCAGTGGAAAACTGTGCGCGCGAGAATAGACATTCCTTTCCCGTCGAATGATGAGCCACACCACATGTTCACAGATGTCCCGCCGCCAGTCGTAACCATAATTAGACGTAATTCTCCACCATTCGCTGGCCTGGAGGAACGTGTCATGTGGGCGGCTCATCAGCGAGTTGACCACACCGTTCAACTGACCCAGATCGAGTTCGTAGGCGTAGCTTCGGGGGGCGGCGGGCATACCTCCCTTGATGTTCGATGCCGCCTGTATATGAATAACGGAATTCAATCCGTTTGCCGCCAACGCAACGTCCTCCGCGCACGCTCGCCAGTCCTCCCGCAGGCCCTGATTCGACTCTAGGAAGTCGAAGGCGGCCTGAACGAATGATCGTTCTTCCTGATCCTCAGTCAGGTCAATGTCGAAAATATAACTGCGATGGGACGCGAGCTTCATCCTCACAACGTACTCGGAGAACGCCGCCTGGACTGTCGGTTTCGTTAAGCGGAGTCGCTCCCACAGGTAGGTACCTACCCCGAAAATGTCTTCAGCTCCGATGGATACTTGGAAGTGAATGCCCTTGCGCTCAAGATACGGTGCCAGCTCGCTTTGGGCTTGCTCGTCGACGTCGTCCAGTGTCAATGTCAACTGAGGCCGAAGTAGCCCGTCTGCTTGGGTGCGGATGCCATATAAGAACTGTAGGGCACCTAGTTGGTGGCGCAGCTTGCTTGGCATATCCGCGTTCAGTTCTACCGGCCTGAGCATCGAGAGTGTACCGCTGGGAAAACTGACAGCCCGAGATGTTTCCAGCTCGCCAAGGTTGGCTGGGTAGGCCAGGCAGTATGCCCCACTTTCTCCAACTGGCCAGGGCTCCTGATCTTCCAGTAATTGCCTGACTACCTCTCTTGTAAGCAGAGGAGGATAGATCTCTGCTTTTAAGATTAGCTCGGCTAGGGGCGAGTGAACATCGAGGATCGAATCAGGCTTGTGTTGATGAGCGTGCTCGTATGTCCCTAGTTTCTTTTCCAGATCCTTGACCAGCTCGTGCGAACTCATGGGAAATCCTGAAGACTTGATTGGAGAGGCTGTGTCGGCATTCGTAAGTCGGCGGCAGGTGCGGCTGAACACCATGCAGCAGATCGTTTTAGACAACGGCGCTGACATCATACCGATGCGAGCGCTGAACCGTATGGCTGCAGCGCGCCGGGATGCTGCGCTTTGTGCGGTTGAAAACAGCGGGTTTGCAGTCCTGATTCAATCTTTCAGAATGGCGGGATTCGACAGGAGGCGAGGCGACCTAGTTTCGACAGTCATGTGAATGATGGGCTATGGGGCGTTGCATGGCTGCAGAAGACCGTTCGTCTGCTTGGAGGCGCGAGGCTTCACCTCAAGGAAGCGCTCCGCTGCCATATTTAATCCATCCAGACAGGGCGAAAAAGACGCTATACATCACGGACTTAGCCCGTTTGGTTTACATTTTTGCGGCAGGTAGGATCCCAGATTTGACTCCCGCTGCCTCCAAAAAGACGGTTTGGTTTACATCTTGAGGGGCAAACGGGCCCTTCCCAGGCTTGGTTGACAAAGGTGTCTCCTTTAGGCCTATTTCACTACTTTCAGGATTATTTAACTCATTGAAAATCATCGGTTCAATGAAGTTTTTAGCGATTTTGCTGGGAGCTGATGGCTGGTTTACATCGCTGCCAAGGAAAATATTGGGGACTAGTAAAACGTACAAAGGCAGGTTGAATTCATGAGCACTATGGCTGAAGTGCTTATTCACATGGCCGCCTGGGGGGGTTACCAAGAGTGAACTCCAGGATCAGCCAGGGTGGCTAAAAATGAGCGGGGCGCTGACTACGGCTCAGACCCATGTAGGATGCGAGGTATGGCTTGATCGATCGTTCGAGCGGCCCCCGCAAGTTTGGCTGGATGAAATTCCCGATCACCTTCCAGCGGTGGTGCCACATCTGGGGCCAGAGGGCTACCTTTGTTACATCGCCCAAGGTACCGAGGTGATGGACATCTACGACCCTGTCCAGCAAACACGTACCTGCTTGCTGCAAGCTGCACATGTGCTCGATCAAGTGTTGGCCGGGAACATGGTAGAGGATCTGCAGGAGGAGTTTTTTGTTTATTGGCAGGGCACCTGGTGCTTTCATGATGTCGTTCGCCGCTCATCCGGGCCGTTGGAGATGCTTCGGCTCTCAGACAATAAACAGTATGTGCTGACCGACAATGTCGAGAGAAGCCAACTCAAGTTTTCACGCGATGAGCGAAAGGCCGATCGGTTTAGCACGCGTGTGCACCTGATTACCACCACTGCGGCACCTAGACCGCTTCAAACGTCTTGGCCTCCGTGCACAGTCGGTGAGATCCTCGAATGGCAGCGTGTGCTTGATGACGCTTGCAAACGCAAGGTGCGCGACAAGGTCACGCATGCCTACCGGCAAGGATGGATGCTGCAGTGATTGTGATCGAATCACTGCCGACCGGCTTTAGCTATGGTTTTCTGGCTTATGACCTTCAGAAGGATTGCCCTGCGAATTCGCCTTCGGCGTACCCGCGGCTTCCCATGTTTGAGTGTCCAGTCGAACTTCTCCACATGATAAGAGTGGATGACCGATACGTCAGCGAGCGCAATCTCCCTGGGCAGACGACTTTGGCTGGTCAGCGAATCGGATTGATCGGCTGCGGAACTATCGGCGGATTTTTGGCCGAGATGCTGGTCAAGGCCGGGGCTGGCATAGCTGGTGGCGAGGTGGTTCTCGTTGATAGCGATCGGCTGAAGCCTCAAAATCTTGGGCGTCATCGCCTTGGGTTTAACTACCTTTTCAAGCAAAAAGCTGACGCGCTAGCCCAAGAGCTCAAGGCGGTGATGCCTTCATGTGCAGTGCGCGCGATCAATTTTGATGCTCGTGAAATCAAGTTGATGGGTTCGACCTTCTGATCGACGCCACTGGGGAAGAGGCATTCGGGCACTGGTTGGCCGGGGCCGTTTCTTGTCCCACACTGCATACTTGGATTGAGGGGCCTGGTGTTGCGATTCGTGCGTTGCTTAAAACGAGCAAGAAGGAAGGCTGCTACAAATGTCTTACCGATTCGAATCGAGAAGGTGCGCTTCTCCCAATTGCCGGTGGTGTAGTGCCTATATTTGCGGGTCAAGGTTGCGAGGGGCTGTATGTGCCGTTTCCCGCATCTGCCTCCATACAGGCCGCTGCTTTGGCCTTTGACACAGCGCTTGCCTGGGTATCAAGTAAACCTTGGCCATCGCTCTCCACTCGCCTAATCGATCAGGCTCACGAACTAGAAACGCGCGATTGTACGGTGCTGGCCCACAAGGGATGTCCTGCATGCGGTTTGTGAGCAACTGGTCGGCGCCCGATTCGGGACATCTGGTCCACTTGGCCCGACAGCCGCTTGAAGTGTTCAATCGGTACATCCAGGACGGTGCAAACTCGAATGAGGCAGGCGGAATTTTCCTAGGGCATGTGCGAGGTGAGCATCTTGAGCTCATTGAGGCTACCGAGCCCAGCGTTTGGGATCGGCGCTATCGCTACCTGTTTGAAAGGCAACCTTTTTGGCATCAACGTATAGCCAAAGAACGCTGGAAGGACAGCGGCGGTTTGATCCGGTACGTTGGTGAGTGGCACACCCACCCGCAAAACACCCCGACTCCATCATCGATAGATCTTCATGAATGGCAGCTGCTGGCCACCAACCGGCGAGACGGTAGGCCATTGCTGTCACTCATTGTGGGTTGCAAGGATCTTCACCTCGAATATATGCACGATACTGGCCAGCGTGTTCTGCTCCGGCATGCACAGGGCAACGAGTTGAGGTGACGGTGTGCTCGGTCAATGGCTCTGGTACGACGTCGTTAGTCTGTACGGATGAAATGAATCCTTTTGCGTCGAACCTAACGGTGTAATAGCCAGGCATCTTAGTGGTGTCGTGACCAACCTGATGAGATATCAATTTCATCTCTGACGGACCCATTTGGCCATGACGGCTGCGCAGGAGGAATGCAGTCCTCAGGCGAGCAGACGTAAGATCCCTGAGTGGCAATCCAGCATCCGCGTCCCAAGATTTACGCGCCTTCAACAATGCGCTAGTAGGCAATGGTTGGTTTCGATCACTGTTGTTAGTAGGTAGTCACCAGTAGCAGATTTCCGAGGCGATATCGCCACCGCACCCGCGATGATGCTCTCGGAGACTGTCAAACCTCATCCCGCAGCAGACGGGACGCGGAGACAATAGGGGCTGATGCAATAGCCCGGAGGAGTGAGGAGACGTTTCCTACAAGAACTCGCGAAATTGCTGGTGAGGGAAATGTGAGATCCATAGCAATCCCGTACCTGCTGCCGTCAGGCTGCGCTGGCCAGTGTGATGTCGGACGATCTCCAACGGACATAGGCCCAGCGCATCCTTCGGCAGCGGCTACAGTTCGCGGTGGGGCGCAGCGGTGCATGTCTGGGGGGGCTTGAGATCGAGCGCCGCCTGCGCGGCGCATCGCGGCCAAGGCCGGCTCCTACATCTATTGCAACGTGCCATTGCCTGACATCGCGGTGTCGCTAGCCCGCGTTCGATGGTGAAACAAAAAAGCCCGCACAAGGCGGGCTTCTTCACAAGACTGGTCGGGGAGACAGGATTCGAACCTGCGGCCTTCTCGTCCCGAACGAGACGCGCTACCTGGCTGCGCTACACCCCGATATAGCTGATTCTATTCCAAAACCTGCGCTCGGCAAGCTGGGGCACGCCGGCCGGGCGTGCCCTTGGGGTCAGGCCGTCACAGCTCTTTGACGGTGCGCACCTGGTCCTTGTTGATGCGGGTTTCCTTGCCGTCCAGTTGCTTGATTTCGTAGAAGCCCGAGTCTTCGTCGTATTTTGGCGTGTCCACCGCCTGGATCTCGCGCCCGTCGTTGAGGGTGATGACCGTGGGCGAGGAGCAACCCGCCAGGGTGGCCAGGCCCATTGCCAGGAGCAGAGCGGGAAGGGTCCGTTTAGTCATTGTCTGTTTCTCCAAAGGGGGACGATTGTTCCATGTACAAGGTTTGAGACGGTTGTACCCGAGGCGAGTTCCATTTTTTTGACGCCGTCAGGCGTCGCCCAGCAACTGCGGGGTATTGAGGTTGGCCAGCCGTGGGTCGGCGGCCGGGCATTGCAACGCCTGGGCGTGCAACGCCAGCATGACCTGGCGCGGGCTGCGCTCGCCGGCCTGCCAGGCTTGCTCGAACGCCGCCGTGTGGGCCACCGGGATCACGCACAGCAGCGGCTCCCAGTGCTCGCCCTGGCGCACCATCAATGGTTGCAGCGGGTGTGCGAACGCCTGTTGCAGCATGGCGTGCAGCAAGGTGCTGTCGATGCCCGGCACATCGCAGGGCAGCACCAGCAGGTGGCTGTGCCGTGCGGCGGCAAGGCCTGCGCGAATACCTGCCAGGGGGCCGGGGAAGTCGACGCTGTCGTCGCCCACCAGGCGGTCGGCGTAGGCGGCGTAAATGGCCTGGTTGCGGTTGCAGGAAATGATCAGGTCGTCGCCCAGGCCGCGTACCCGGGCGTGCAGGTGGGCGATCAGCGGCTGGCCGCGCCAGGGCAGCAGGCCCTTGTCGCGGCCGCCCATGCGCTGGCCGCGGCCACCGGCCAGCAACAGGACGGAACAGGCGGGCAGGGCAGTGTCGGGCATCGCAGGTCTCGGTCTTCAGATGAGGGCTGCTGTGATATAACACTGCCTATTCCTACACACAACCGGACGAGCCCTGATGAAAGCCAAGGCTGATGTACCTTTTGTGCCGCTCAATATTGCGGTGCTGACTGTCAGTGACACCCGTACCCTGGAAACCGACACCTCCGGGCAAATGTTCGTCGACCGCCTGACCGCCGCCGGCCACCTGCTGGCCGAGCGCGTGCTGCTCAAGGACGACCTGTACAAGATTCGCGCGAAAGTCGCCCACTGGATCGCCGAAGACGTGGTGCAGGTAGTGCTGATTACCGGCGGCACCGGCTTCACCGGCCGCGACAGCACCCCTGAAGCGGTGGCCTGCCTGCTGGACAAACAGGTGGACGGTTTTGGCGAACTGTTCCGCCAGATCAGCGTGCCGGACATCGGCACCTCCACCGTGCAGTCGCGCGCCCTGGCAGGCTTGGCCAACGGCACCCTGGTGTGCTGCCTGCCGGGCTCCACCAACGCTGTGCGCACCGGCTGGGACGGCATCCTCGCCGAGCAGTTGGACGTGCGCCACCGCCCGTGCAACTTCGTCCCTCACCTCAAGCAGGCCGAGCCCTGCCAGTCCCGTGGCTGAGTTGGGCGCGGCGAAGCCGCTGATGCCGCTGGAGCAGGCGCTGGAGCGCCTGCTGGGCATGGCTGACCAGGCGCCGCTGCGCGAAACCGAGCGCGTGGCCCTGGCCGACGCCGATGGCCGGGTGCTGGCCACCGACCTGATCTCGACCCTGGACCTGCCCCCCTGGGCCAACAGCGCCATGGACGGTTACGCCCTGCGCCTGGCCGACTGGAACGGCGAGCCGTTGCCGGTGAGCCAGCGCATTCAGGCCGGGCAGATGCCGACGCCGCTGGCCGCGGGCACCTGCGCGCGCATTTTCACCGGCGCGCCGGTACCGGCGGGCGCCGACTGCGTGGAAATGCAGGAGAACGCCGACGTGCTGGACGACGGCCGCGTGCGCTTCACCGAAGCGCTCAGCTTGAACCAGAACATTCGCCCCCAAGGCCAGGAAACCCGCGTGGGCGAACAGGTGCTGCCGGCCGGCACGCGCCTGGGCCCGATCGAACTGGGCCTGGCCGCGTCCCTGGGCCATGCCCAGCTGGACGTGGTACGGCGCGTTCGCGTGGCCGTGCTGTCCACCGGTGACGAGTTGGTAGACCCGGGCCAGCCGCTGGCGCCCGGGCAGATCTACAACAGCAACCGCCGGCTGCTGGTGAGCTGGCTGCAGCGGCTGGGTTGCGAGGTGATCGACGCCGGCATCCTGCCCGATGACCTGGCCCGCACCCGCGCGCGCCTGGCCGAGCTGGGCCAGGCTGAACTCATCCTGTCCACCGGCGGTGTGTCGGTAGGCGAGGCGGATTTCCTCGGCGTGGCCCTGCGCGAAGAGGGCGAGCTGGCGCTGTGGAAACTGGCGATCAAGCCCGGCAAGCCGCTGACCTTCGGGCATTTCCGTGGCGTGCCGGTGATTGGCCTGCCGGGCAACCCGGCCTCCACCCTGGTGACCTTCGCGCTGCTGGCGCGGCCGTACCTGTTGCGGCGCATGGGCGTGGCCGACGTCGCGCCGCTGGCCTTCGACGTGCCCGTGGGCTTTACCTGGGCCAAGCCCGGCAACCGCCGCGAGTACCTGCGCGGGCGCCTGGAGAACGGCCGCGCGGTCATCTACCCGAACCAGAGCTCCGGGGTGCTGCGCAGCGCTGCGTGGGCCGAGGGCCTGGTGGAAGTGCTGGAAGGCCGCACCCTGGTCGAAGGCGACATGGTGCGCTTCATTCCCCTGAGCGAAGTGCTGGCCTGAATTAATTGTTACCGGCCTCGGCCCCGTGTGCGCTAATCTTCAACACGCTGTACCGCACATCGGGTGTCGTTGTCGGCAGGCCTAGCCCTGCACCGCCAATGGCCGCTACAAATGGACTTGGCAATCACGTGGGGATATGGCCATGACGACTTTGAAAGTAGCGTGCGTGGTCCCAACCTACAATGGTCAAAGGGATCTGCAACGTCTGTTGGATTCGCTGGGTAGCCAGACGATTGATTTCGATACCCTGATCGTCGATTCCTCCTCCAGCGACGGCACCACCGAACTTGGGCGCGAATGCGCCGACCATTTCCTGTTGATCCCCAGCCGCGAGTTCAACCACGGTGGCACCCGCCAGCGCATGGTCGAGCAGTTTCCCGACTACGACGTGTACGTGTTCATGACCCAGGACGCCTACCTGGAAGACCCCCAGGCGCTGGCGCGTATCGTCGCGCCGTTCGCCGACGACAGCGTGGGCGCGGTGTGCGGGCGGCAGCTGGCGCACAAGGACGCCAACCTGTTGTCGGCGCATGCGCGGCAGTTCAATTACCCGGCCACCTCGCAGCTCAAGAGCATGGCTGACGTCGACCGCCTGGGCATCAAGACCTGCTTCATGTCCAACTCGTTTGCCGCCTACCGCCGCAAGGCACTCATGCAGGTGGGCGGTTTTCCGTTGCACGTCATTCTTTCCGAGGACATGTACGTGGCCGCGCGCATGCTGGTCGCTGGCTGGAAAACCGCCTACGCGGGCGACGCCTGCTGCCGTCATTCGCACAACTACACCCTGGCCGAGGAGTTCCGCCGCTACTTCGACATTGGCGTGTTCCAGGCCCGCGAGCCATGGATTCGCGAGCAGTTCGGCGGGGCAGGGGGCGAGGGCTTGCGCTATGTGAAGTCAGAGCTCAAGTACCTGGGGTTGCGCCGGTTCTGGCTGTGGCCAGGCTCGTTCCTGCGCAATGGGCTGAAGCTGCTGGCGTACAAGTTCAGCCAGCAGGAGGAACGCTTGCCGGTGAAATGGAAGAAACGCCTGGGCATGCACAAGCGGTATTGGGACAGCCCTTACGCCTGAGCACGGCGCCCCCCGGCCTGCGGCCGGTGCTACAGGGCGCGCCGTGGGTGCTTCAGGCGCGCGCCCAGGGCCGCAGCCACATCCCCAGCCCCACCAGCAGCATCAGCCCGCACACGCAGCTCACGCCCAGTTGCACCCACATGCCTGGCAGCGGATGCACCAGCAGCGCTGCCAGCAACATCGCCACTGCGCCCAGCAACCAGTGGCTACGCCACGGCAATTGCCCCAGCAGGGCCTGGCGGCGCATCAGCAGCACGCCAGTCAACAGCACGCCGCACAGCGCCGCCATGGCAATGCCGATCAGGCCGAAGGCCCACGGCAGCACGCCCAGTAGCACCGCGTTGAGCAGGCTGCCGATCAGTTCGCAGTTCAGCGGCATGCGTGTATCGCCTGCCGCGTAGGCATACCGTGCCAGCAGGGCGTTCCAGGCGCCGAACATCAGCGGCGCGCAGAACCAGGCCAGCAGTTCGGGCAGCGGGCTGCCCGCAGACTGGTTGGGTAGCAGCAGCGCCACCAGCGCCGCCGAGGCACCGATCAGGCCGGTGACGGCCGGCACGGTCAGCAGGGTGGCGCTGCTCAAGCCCTTGCGCAGCAGTGTCAGGCGTTGCTCGCCGGCGCTGCCGCTCATCAAGCCCAGCAGCACCTGGTTGAGGCTCATCAGGGCAATCAGCGGCAGGTTGATCAGCTTGCGTGCCAAGTTGATCCAGGTCACCGAGCCCTCGCCCAGCAGCGACGCCACCATGCGTTCCAGCAGGGCCAGGCCTTGGCTGGCGAGGTTGCTGCTCAGCAGCGGACCGACGCGTTGCAGCAGTTCCTTTACCGCCCCCGGTGCCTGTTCACGCTGCCACGGCCGCCAGCCATTGCGCAGCAGCGAGGGCGCCAGCACCGCCGGCATCAGCCAACTGCCCAGCACGCAGGCGCAGGCCATGCCGGTGGTGGTGGCGTCGTGACGCAGGATAGCCAGGTACAGCACCGGCGGCAGGTTGAACAGCAGCGAGCCCAGGCCCGCCAGCACGAAGCGTGAACGCGCCTGCAGCGGCACGCAGAACAGCGCATGCAGCAGGAAGCCCGGCGCGCACCAGGCCAGCCAGTGCAGGGAGCCGGCGGCGCGCACATAGCCTTCGCTGTCCAGCCCCGGGCCAATGGCCCGTACCAACAGCGGTGCGGCCAGGCTCAGCACTACGGCCAGCAGCAGGCCCAGCAGCAGCATGCGTGGCACCAGCGCGCCCAGCCAGGCGCGCTGGCCGTCACTGTCGCGCTGCTGGAACAGCGGCAGCGCGGCAGCGCTCAACAGGCCGGCGGCCAGCGCCATGCGCAAGGCTTCGGGCAGGAACAGCGAAACCAGGAAGGCGTCACTCTGCCCGCCCGCGCCCCAGGAAGCCACCAGCAGCCATTCGCGGGCAAAGCCTGCGGCCAGGCCAGTCAGCGTCGCCAGGGTCAGCCACAGCGTCGATCCGAACATGGGTTATCTCAGTGGAACAGGGTGAACAGGCCTTTGCCGCCCACCTTGTAATTGAGGTTGCGGCAGCGCTCGCCCTTCACCTCGGCGTTCGGCCCGCCAACGATGGTGTAGGGCGCCACGGGCTTGCTGACCACGCAGTTGCCGCCAACGATGGCGCCCTCGCCAACGTGGGCGCCGAACGACAGCAGCGCGCGGCTGGCGATCCAGGCGTAGTCATCGATGTACACCGGCCCGCCCACGGCCCAGAACTCCGGCGCCTGGGTGTCGTGGCCGCCGGCGATGATCAGCACGTGCGAGGCGATGGTCACGTGGTTGCCGATGATCAGGCCGCCACGGGCATCGAGCTGGCAATGCCAGCCCACGGTGCTGTCGTCGCCGATGCGCAGGCTGTCGACGCCCAGCACTTCGGTGTTGCGCCACACCGAGGAGCCCTTGCCGATCTTCGCGCCCCCCAGGCGCAACCAGGCCAGGCGCACGGTATGGCTGGGGATCTTGCAGATGAGGATGTTGTAGGCCTGCTCCCAGGTGCGCAGCATGCGGTCGCGCAGGGTCGCCCAGTTCTTGCCGTACAGGGGAATCAGCGCGCCTTTCATTTCCCGCCCCAGCACGGCATAGAAGCGCCGTGCCAGCGGGTTCTCGATACGCGGTTCAATGTTTACGTAGCTGATGAAGGTGAGGATGTTGCCCTTCAGCGGTTGTTCGAAAATGACCTCGTTGGCCAGCATCCATTCATAAGCACTTTCCAGTTCTTCCAGGCTGACACCCAGCTTGGTGGCGTACTCGGGCAGTGCCTGCCGCAGATTATGGGAGTGAAGCAAACGATGTCTCATAGGCGACTTCCAACAGGGACGGGAGCAATGGCAGGTGCGGCGCGCAGCCGCTGGGCTTCATGCAGGTTGAGACCCAACAACAGCCAGAACAGTGCGACCAGCACCATGGTAAAACTGAAATAGTGGTCGAACAGGCCGCTGACCAGGGCGGCCAGCAGGCCTACCAGGGTACCCAGCCAGATCGCGTTGTCGTGGGTCAGCACCAGGGTCCTGGTGGTCGGGCCGCTGGCCTTCCACCAACTGCGGATCACCACCAGGAACATCACCAGGCCGATCACGCCCACTTTGTAGATGTAGTTGAGGTACAGGTTGGAGATACCCCACAGGGTGGTGCCGGGCACGGGCGGGTCAACCTTGAAGCCGATGCCCAGCGGGTACATGGCCATGGCCCGGGGGAAGTTCGAGTATTCGTCGAAACGCACCGAGGTACTGGCGTCGTTGCTGGAGAATAGGTCCAGCACGCGGTCCTGCAACGGCGGGTAGAACATCAGCAGCAGGGCCGCGCCCACCAGCCCCACCATCAGCGCGCGGCCGGTGTAGGGCAGGCGTTTGCGCGCCAGCCACATCAGCACCAGCACCAGGCTTACCAGGGCGCCACGTGAACCGGTCAACAGCAGGCCGAACATGCCCAGCAGGGTCACCGCGATGCCCAGGGCGCGCGGCCAGCCACGCCGGGTAAGGCCGAAGCAGGCGGCCAGCGGCACCAGCAGGGCCATGGCGCCGCCGGTGATGTTGGGGTGGGTCCAGGCCGAGGCCATACGGCTGCTGAGGCCGGCCAGGCCTTCACTCAGTTGCTCGACCGAGCCATAGCCCAGCTTGCCGAGGATGTCGGTGAGGGTGGCGGGGGTGCTGTCCTTGAGGTACACCGGAATCGCCAGCAGCAACAGGAACAGGGTGCCCAGCAGCAGGCCGATGACCAGTTGCTCGCGTTTTTCCCGGGTGTCCAGCAGGCGCGGCACCAGGAACAGCGTCGACAGGTTGAACAGCCAGCGCACCCAGTTCACCGGGCCGTTGCCGGCAGCATCAATGACAATCTGGCCAACCACGAAGGGCAGGGCGGTGAACAGCATGAACGCCACCACCATGCGCTCGGTGTGCAGCATTTTCGGTGCCCGGTGCATCTGGCCGAACAGGTGCTGGGCCATGACACTGGCCCACACCAGCATGATCAATGCCTCCGACACCGTGGTACGAATACCGACGTTGACCGTGGTATACGGCAGGAACGTCGCCACCACCGCAAACAGCAGCAGGCCCCACAAGGGCTTGCGGATGATGGTGAGGATGGCGGCGATGCCGATCATCACCGCCAGCACTTTCGGCGCGGGCAGCAGCCAGGCCAGCACGCCGAAGGTAATGCTGACGATCAGGGCGAGCGGAAAGGCCAATGGCATCAGCGCAGCTCCTCGAGCAATTGGTCAAAGCGTTTGTTGTACGCCTGCTCGCCGTAGCCGTCGGCCCAGGCCTTCAGCGCGGCGCTGTCGACCGGTTGCTCCTGGGCCAGGCTTTTCATCAGTTCCACCAGCGCACTCGTGTCGGTAGGCGAGAACCGCGGGCTGTCGGGCGGGGTGATTTCATCCAGCGCCGAGCCGTTGGCCACGGCCACCGGCGTGCCCTGGGCCAGCGCCTCGATCACCGGCAGGCCGAAGCCTTCGGCATAGGAAGGCTGCCATAACCGCGCGGCACCGGCGTACAGCGCGTGCAACTGGGCGTCGCTGATGCCGCTGACAAAGTGCATGCCGTGCAGGTGTTGTTGGGCCACGGGCAGGTGTTCGCGGGCGCCCACCAGTACCAGCTCCGGCACGTCCGGGTTCTGTTGGCGGGCCTGTTGCCAGGCATCGACGAACCAGGGGATGTTCTTGCGCGGCTCACGCGTGCCCACGGCCAGCCAGTAGCGTGGCGGCAGCTGCAGGTCAGTGATGTCGGCCAGTGCGTCGGTGTACGGCAGCACCAGGTTGGGCAGCACGCGCACCTTGTCGCGGGCCTGGGGGAACAGTTTCGTCACCTCGTCGGCGGTGTACTGCGACGGCACCCAGATGCGGTCGGCGACCTTCACCGACCAGCCAATCGACAGTTTGTCGGTGTAGCCGTACACGCGCGCTTTCAACTGCGAGCCGTGGGCGTTGGTCAGGGTCAGCTGGAACAGGTCGTGCAGCTGCAGGATGTATTTCATGCCTTCGGGCTTGCGCGCCAGCGGCAGGCCCATGTTGAAGTTGGCGATGTAGGTCTCGATGCCGGCTTCACGCAGGGAGCCGGGCAGGAACACGGCCTCGAACTTCAGCCGCTGGGGCAAGCGGTGCAGCCCGCTCAGCGGTGTGCCCCAGCGCGGGCAGTGGGCCTTGCGCCGAATGGGGTGGTCTTCGGGGGCTACGCTGAACAACTGTAACTGCACGTCCGGGTTGGCCCGCAGGGCCTGTTCCAATGCCAGGGTCTGGCGGCCGATGCCGCTGTTGGGGTAACTGGTGGCCGGGCGATAATCCAGTCCTATGCGCATACGCTGGTGTCTTCCATAGGTTGCAAAAGGCGAGAGTAAACGTGTTCCAGCTGGGCGGCGGCGACCGCCCAGTCGTGGTGGCCGCGCACGTAGCGGCGCGCGGCATCGGAAAGCTGTTGCAGGCGCGCCGGCTCACGCACGGCGTCGGCCAGCAGCCGGGCCAGGCCTTCGGCGGTTTCGCTGCCCAGGTATTCCTCGCCATGGCTGACCGCAAGGCCGGACACACCCTGGCCGGTGGTAACCACCGGCAGGCCGGCGGCCATGGCTTCCAGCACTTTCAGCTTCGAGCCGCCACCTTGGCGCAGGGGGGCGAAAAACACTGCAGTCTGTTCCTGCAGGGCACGCAGGTCGGGCACGAACCCCTGGAACTCCACCCTTGGGTCGGGCCAGCGTTGGCGCCATTGGGCGGGCAGGGCAAAGCCGCACACCGACAGGCGCACATCCGGGTTCAGCGCCCATACCTTGGGCATGATTTCATCCAGCGCCCACTCCACCGCGTCCAGGTTGGGGCTGTATTCGTAGTTGCCGATGAACAGCAGGCGCTGGCTGTTGAAGTCCGGCTGCACCGTGGCGTAATGCGGGCAGTCGACGCCGTTGACCACTACCGATGCCTGGCGCTGGAACAGCACCTGCATCTGCTGCGCGTCGGCCTCGGTCACGGCAACCAGCTGCGCGGCCTGGCTGAACACGCGCTTTTCCCAGCGCCGGTAGCGCCACTGGTCGAAGGCGGTGAACGGCTTCATCCAGCCCGGCAGGCGGTCGTAACTGGCCGCGCCGAGAGCCGACTCGATGTTGTGTTCGGTCAGCAGGAACGGCTGTTGGTGGCGCTTGAGGGCGGCCTCGTAAGGCTGGAAGCTGTAGCTGTGCTCGATTTGCACCACGTCCCAGGGCGTGGCCAGCAATTGGTCGAAATAGCGCGACAGCTGCGGGGCCAGGCCGTTGATGCTGGCCAGCATCGGGTAGGGCGCGGCCAGCACCGCCAGCAAAGTCTTGAGGCTGCGCAGCGGGCGGCGCGGCAACACGATCAGCTGCTCCAGGAACGGCTCCAGCGCGTTGCGGGTGGCCTGGTCGACTTCGGTCTTGGACTGCACCAGCAGGGTGATGCGGTGCCCACGGGCGGCCAGGCTGCGCAGCAGGTGGTATTGGCGGGTCTTGCCGCCGCTGGTGGTAGGCCAGGGCAAATAGGGCAGTGTCCAGAGAATGCGCATTCAATCGTCCTTGTTACCAGACCAGCATTTGCAGGCTGGTCTTGAGCGGAACACTGATGCCCTGGTCGTTGGCCAGGGTGGTGCTGGTGCCCTTGAGCGGGTCGAACAGCGTGGCGGCGGTCACTGAAGGCAGGGTAACCGAGCTGCCCGAGGCACTCCACAGCAGCCACAGGTGGCGGCCGTCGGCACGGGTCCAGGCCACGTTGAACAGGTCGCCGGGGCCATTGGTGTAGGCCGGTGCATCCGCCGGTTCCAGGCGCGCGCCGGTTATCCCGAGGAAGTTCTTCAGGGCCGTGTAGACGGGCTTGGGGTTGCCGTCCAGGTCCACCAGGCCGTAGTACTGGTCGCGGGCCGAAGCGCGGGCGTCCAGGTCGTTGAGGTTGAACAGGAAGATGCGCTGGTAATCCATCGCACTCATCAGCGCCAGGCGGCGCAGGGTGTAGTCGGCCTGGCCGTCGACGCCGATCACCGCCTGCATTTCCACCGGCCCCGCGTAGCTGGACCAGCCCCATTCGGTGGCCCACACCTGGGTCACGCCCTTGGCGTGCAGCGCGCTGTTGAGGTAATTGCCCCGCTGGATGAAGTCCTTGGCGGTGGTGTCATCGCCCTCGGGGTATTCGGAGTAGGGGTGGTAGGCGGCGATGATGTCTTTCGAGGCCAGGCCCTGGGTCAGCAGGTCGGCCAGCATCAGGCCGTCGGTGCTGTGCATCTGGCTGTAATAGGCCATGCCGGCGGTGGCGATGGGCTTGTCCGGCACGGCCTTGCGAATGGCAGTGGCGGTGGTGAACAGCAGGTTGCCGTAGGCGCTGGGGTCTTCCTTGGGCAGCCAGACGATGTTCGGCTCGTTCCACACCTGCCAGGTGTTTACCTGCGGGTAACGCTTGGCAAGCATGGTCATGCGGTCAGCGAACACACTGTAGTCGGTGGGCGGGTACTGGTCGGTGCTGGCCGCGCCGGCGGGGGCGCTGCTGTCGAAGCTGGCCGAGCCCACAAGGTAAGCCAGAATGTTGTACTTGTGCTGGGCCATGGCGGTCATGGCGCCGTCCAGGGCGGTAAGCGAAAGATTGCCCTGGGTGGGCTCGATGATCGGCCAGTGGATGGTCAGGCGCACCCAGGTCAGCCCGAGGGCGTCCAGGGCGGCCATCTGTTTCTGGTAGACCGCGGGGTCGAAATACTCGAACTGCGCGTTCACGCCCAGGAAGTCACTCCATGTGACCGCTCGCGGACCCTTGAGGGAGACGTCTGCCTCGGCCTTGTCGCTCCAGGGCAGGGTACTGAACGCCACGGCGGCGCACAGCAGCACAGGTATCCATACGATTGGCTTCTTCCACATGATCAGCGGCCTCCACAGGCTTGCTCGAACATTTGCACGAAACGCCCGGCCGTGAGTGGCCAGGTACGTTGGCTGCCGATCAGGCTGGCGTGCTCGGCCCAGCGAATGGCCAATTCAGGAGCAGCGCACAGGTGACTCAATTCCGCGGCCAGGGCGGGTACGTTGCCCTGGGGGTAGATGACGCCGTTGTCGTGCGCCACTTCCTCGGCGAACGAACGGGCGTCGGAAGTAATGGCGCCACGGCCGCAGGCCACCGCCCACGACAGCGCGCCGCTGGTGCCGCGCAGGTTGCCCAGCAGCTTGAGCTTGCTGGACTCGCGGTAGGGCAGCACCATCACGTGGTGCGCCTGGATCACCGCCGGGATGTCCGCAGCCGGCAGGTCCAGGCCCCATTCGATGTTGTCGCTGAGCTGCAACTGGCTGATGCGCTGGCGCAGCTGGTCGAGGTAGCTGCCCGAAGGCCCGAAGGCCATTTCCGGCTCGCTGCCGCCGGCCAGGGTCAGGCGGATGCGCTCGCGCAGCGCCGGTTGCTGGCTGAAGGTCAGGGCCAGGGCGTCCAGCAGGTCCTCGATGCCCTTGCCGCGGTAGATGAAACCGAAATACAGCAGGCGCAGGGGTTCCAGCGGTGGCAGCGGCGCAGGCGCGATGACCAGGTTGCCGTGGGGGATCACCACCATCTGCTCGGGCTTGAGGCCCATGCGCTGTTTCAGGCACTGGCTGCCCGACTGGGTCAGGGTCACCAGGCGGGTCAGGCTGCGCGCCAGCAGGCGCTCCTCGCGCAGGCACAAGGGGTCGGCCAGCACCGTGGCCACCTGCGGCAGCGGGTTGGGCATGCCCGCCACCATCGACAGCGGCCAGGGCAGGTGTTCACGGCGCCACACCAGGCGCTCCGGGTCGTGCACGGTGGCGGTCAGCGGCAGGCGCGGGAAGCGCTCGCGCAGCACCCGCAAGCCGTTGAATTCAGCCAGGCGGCCGCCACCGATCTCGGCATGCACCAGGTCAATGCCTTGCCAGTCGAACGCCTGCAACGCTTCCTGGGTGCGTTGCACGTCGTTGCCCAGGCCCGCCAGCGGCGTGCTGACGGTCACGCCCTGTTGCTCCAGGGCGTGCTTGAGGTGCCCGGCGTAGTCGGCGATGCCGTTCTGTTCCGGTGGCAGGGGGGCCAGCAGGGCAATGTGCATCAGGCATGGCTCCGGATGCGCGTCATGAAGTTCAGCACCTTGGCTGGAATCTCGAAGCGACGACGGTTGATGATGATGCCGTCCACGTGCTTGAACGCGGTGTTGAGGATGGTCACGGCATTCTCCAGCACCGGCACGGTGGTCTTCTCGGCTTCCACGATCAGGGCGATCAGGTCGGCTTCGCGCAGGGTCACGAAGGCTTCCTGGTTGGAGAAGAAGCCGCCGGCGTCCAGCAGCACGATCTCGCCCGGTTGCGCCGGGGTCTCACCGTTGACGCGCACGTTGTGGCCGCGGTCTTCCAGCAGCTTGCGCAGGTGCTCGATGACGAAGCTCACGCCTTCGCCCTTGCGGGCCGAGGTCAGGCCGATGCTCAGGCCGCTGCCCGCCACCTGCTTGAGCGGCAACAGGCCGTACAGGCGGTACATGCTGGCAGTGAAGGCGCTGACGCGTTGGGCGTCCTGGGCGCTGATGTCCTGCAGGCTGGTCCACACCTTGATGCCGAAACGCTCCTCGATCTTGTCGCCGTCGTGAATGCGCTGGTCCAGCAGGTAGAAGAAGTACAGCGCCAGCAGGCCCACGGCCAGGCTGATCGGGATGGCGAACAGCAGCATCAGCAGGCTTTTCGGGAACACGCGGCTGGGGTTCAGGGTGGCCTGTTCGATGACCGCGATGTTGCTGATCTGGCTGGCGTCCAGCTCACGGTCGATGCGGGCTTTTTCCAGGCTGTCGCTGTACAGCGCGAAGCTCTTCTCGGCAGCGTCCAGTTCCAGCTGCAGTTGCGACAGCTCCGGTTCCAGGCCCACGGCCTGGGTACGGTCGGTTTCCAGTTTCGCCAGCTGTGTTTCCTGCTGCGCGGCCTGCGACTTCAGGCGGCTGAGGCTGGCAGCCTGGTCGGCGTAGCTGTTCTGCAGGCGGGTGTAGATGGGGTTGGGCGCCATGTTCTGCGAGCGCTGCACGGTGGCGGTCTCGCCGTTCATCAAGGCTTGCAGGTTGCTGATGGCGGTGTTGATCGCACGTACCGGCGGTGCATCGTCCTTGAAGGTGCGCAGCAGTTCCTGTTTCTCGATCTGCTTGGTGTTGATGCGCTGGCTCAGGTCTTCGCGGTCCGGGTTGCGGGCAATCTCGCGGGCAATGCTGATTTCCTTGGGAATGCCGTTCATTTGCTGCTTCAGCACGTCCAGCCCGGCCTGGGTGGAGGCGATGGAGCGCAGGGTGTTCAGGCGTTCGCCCTTGAGGTCGTTGAGGTTGCGCGACACATCGTTCAGGCGCTCGGTGATGCTTACTGCACCCAGTTGGTCGAGCAGGGTCTGGATGCGTTTCTTGGTGTCCAGGATGCGCTGCTGGGTAGCCTTGCTCTCGCCTTCATAGAAGGAATAAAGGCTTTTGCGGCCCAAGGTGCGCGTGCGTTCTTCCTGGTACTTCTCGATCCAGTTCTTCACCACGGTCTGCGCCACTTGCGGGTCGCTCCAGGTGAAGCTGACTTCCATCACCGAGGAACCGGTGGCGTGGGTCACGGTGAAGTTCTTCTCAAGCTGGGTGGCCAGGCGCTCGACCGGCGTCTGTTTCTCTACCAGGCCCAAGGCCTGCAGGAACCCACGGCCAATGTCGGCCAGGCTCTGCACGGCGCCTTTCACGGCGTACTTGATGCTGGCGACCACGCCTTCCTGGTGCGGCTGGCGGGACTGGTCGTCCAGGTACTGCTCGGCTACCAGGCGGGTGATCGGGCGGCCGGTGAGCATGCGCTCCTCGTCGGCCACCGGGTCACGCTGCAGCGGGATCACGGCGGTCTGGCGGTCGCTCATCTCGATGGGCAGGGTGCTGTCGCGGCCTGGTTTTACCAGCAGCAGCGCAGTGGACTCATAGCGGTTGGGCAGCAGGAAGGCGCCCAGCAGGATGACCACGAAGGTGACCGCTACAGTGATTTTCACTTCACGCTTGAAGATGAAAAACAGGCGCAGCAAATCGCGGAAGGAACGGATATTGATCATGTCTGTTGTCCTGGTCCGTGATTAGTTGGAGTTGTCGCGCAGGTCATACGTCACGCCAAGGCCGATGGACTTGGAGAACGGAAGCAGCTGGTTCAGGTACAGGTCGACCCACTCGATGCCGTTGCCCACATGGGACTTGGGCACGAACACCACATCACCGCGCTGCAACAGCACCGGTGGGCGGTCGTTGTTGGCGTAGAGGGACTGGGCGTAATCGAAGAAATAGGTCTTGTACTTGCCGTCCGGCTCCTGGCGTATCAGGGCAACGTTGCCACTGTCGGCTACCGACAGCACGCCGCCGGCGCCGACGATGGCCTGCTCCAGGGTGGTGGCGACGTTCACTGACAGCGTGACCGGGTTGCGCACCGAACCGCCGACGAACACCGTGTTGCTGGGCGTTGCGTTGAAGTTGATGGTCAGCGAGGTTTCGCGGTAGACGTGTTCAAGCTTGCCCTCCAGCACCTTGGTCAGCTCTTCGGTGGACAGGCCGGAGGCCTTGATCTGCCCCACGTAGGGGTAGGCGAAGGTGCCGTCGTTCTGCACCGTGAACAGCGTCAGCTCATAGATGGTGTTGGCCGTGAACGCCGAAATCGAGGGTGCCTCCCCGGTGTTGCGCACGATCCGCAGAATGTCGCCTGGGCGAATGCGCTGCGCGGGCAGCGGTTTGCCGGCCAGGGCGTCGCCGGCCTGGTGAGCTGCTTTCAGCACATCGTTACTGGGCAATGAAACTTTCGCCTGATTGCTGCATGCGCCGAGCATGACAATACTTAAAATGAGCAACACTTTTTTCATTGGTCAGTCTTCCTGTGGTGCATGAAATACAGCTCCCTGGCGAATCCGGATCGGTCACGACGTGTGGGGTTGGGGGTCAGGCCTTGGGTGGTTCAGGCACGCGGCCGTAGATGTCGGTGAAGCGCACAATGTCGTCTTCGCCCAGGTACTCGCCGCTCTGTACTTCGATCATCACCAGGTCAATGACCCCGGGGTTGACCAGGCGGTGGGTGTGGCCGGGCTTGATGAACGTCGATTCGTTGGTGTCGAGCAGGAATTCGCGCTCGCCATTGGTGACCCGCGCCATGCCGCTCACCACGATCCAGTGCTCGCTGCGGTGGTGGTGCATCTGCAGCGACAGCGAGGCATTGGGGCGCACCACGATGCGCTTGATCTTGAAGCGCTTGCCTTCCTCCAGCACCGTGTAGGTGCCCCAGGGGCGGGTGACGGTGCGGTGCAGGCGGTAGGCGTCATGGCCCTGGCGCTTGAGTTCCTGGGCAATGAACTTGACGTCCTGGCTGCGTGCGGCATCGGCGATCAGCAGCGCATCCGGGGTGTCGATGACGATCAGGTTGTCCAGGCCCACGCCGCCCACCAGGCGCTTGGGCGAATCGATGTAGCAGTTGTGCACGTCGTGCAGCACGGTCTCGCCGTTGCACTGGTTGCCGTTGGTGTCGGCCGGACTCAGCTCGCGCACGGCCTCCCACGAGCCGATGTCGCTCCAGCCCAGCTCGCAGGGAATGACCGCGACCTTTTGCGAACGCTCCATGATCGCGTAGTCCACGGAAATGTCCGGGGCATTGGCGAACGCGCTGCTGTCGAGTTCCAGCTGGATCTCGCGGTTGCCGTCCTTGCGGTGGCTGGCGGCAAGGCAGGTGTTGACCGCTTCCAGCACATCCGGGGCGTGGGCCTGGAATTCGCGCAGGATGGCGTCGACACGCATGCAGAACATGCCGGCGTTCCACAGGTGCAGGCCGCCCTTGAGGTATTCCTCGGCAGTGACGGCGTTGGGCTTCTCGACGAAACGTGCCACCTGGAAACCGCCTTCGTTCAGGGCCTGGCCCTTCTCGATGTAGCCAAAGCCGGTCTCGGCGCGGCTGGGGACAATACCGAAAGTCACCAGCCAGCCCTGGTCGGCCAGGCTGCGGGCAGCCTCCACGGCCTTGCTGAACGCAGCGAGGTCGGTGATCAGGTGGTCGGCCGGCAGCACCAGCAGTTGCGCGTCCTCGCCGTACAGGCGTGCGGTGTGCAGGGCGGCGGCGGCAATGGCCGGGGCGGTATTGCGACCGAACGGTTCAAGAATGAAGTCCAGCCCCGCGCCGCCCTTGTTCAGCAGCCGGTAGTCGTCCAGGGTGCGGAAGAATACCTCGCGGTTGGTCACCGTCAGCAGGCGCTCCACGCCGGGCAGGCCGGCGGCGCGCAGGAAGGTTTTCTGCAGCAGGCTTTCGCCGTCCGGCAGGCGCATGAAGGGCTTGGGCATCGCTTCGCGCGAAACGGGCCACAGCCGAGTGCCAGCACCGCCGGCGATAATGCAGGGAATGAGCGTGCCCATTTCAATAAACCTCGCGCGTCAGGAGCACTGCCGGAACAGTGCGGAACAGGATGTAAAGGTCGAACCAAACGGACCAGTTCTCGATGTATTCAAGGTCGAATTCCACGCGTTTCTCGATCTTTTCCAGCGTGTCTGTCTCGCCCCGGTAGCCGTTGATCTGCGCCAGGCCGGTAATGCCCGGCTTGACCCGGTGGCGCGAGGTGTATTCCTTCACCGCTTCCTCGAACAGGATGCCGGCCGCCTTGGTGGCCGTGGCGTGCGGCCGCGGGCCGACCATGGACATGCTGCCGCCGAACACGTTGAACAGCTGCGGCAGCTCATCAAGGCTGGTCTTGCGGATAAAGCGGCCCACCCGGGTAATGCGCGAATCGCCACGCACCGTCTGCTTGTCGGCGTTGGCGTCAGCCTGGTGCTGGTGCATCGAGCGGAACTTGTACACTTCGATCAGGCGGTTGTTGTAGCCGTAGCGCTTCTGCTTGAAGAGCACCGAACCAGGCGAGTCGAGCTTGATGGCCAGGGCCACCAGCAACATGATCGGCGACAGCGCCACCAGCGCCAGGCTGGAGATGAGCATGTCTTCCAGGCGCTTGAAGAACGGCGACCAGCCGCGCAGCGGCACCTCGGATGCGTTGAACATCGGCAGGTTGGCGACCTCGGTGATGCGGTTGTGCGAGTGCCGGAACGCGACCATGTCCGGCACCAGCAGCACGTTCACCGGCAAGCGGCGCAGCTCGCGGATGATGTAGTCCATGCGGTTTTCCGCCGACCAGGGAATGGCCACCAGCACCTGGGTGACCTTCTCCTCGCGGATCAGCTGTTCCAGGTCCTGGCTGTTGCCCAGCAGCGGCAGGTTGACCAGGGTCTTGGGCAGGCGGGCGATACGGTCATCAATGAAACCGACCACGCCGGAGCGGATGTCCTGGTGCTGCAGCAGGTATTCGGCCAGGCGCTGGCCGTTTTCGGTGGCGCCCAGAATCACCGCGTTCTGCAGGAACACCCCGCGCACCATCAACTGCTGGAACAGGGTAAGGATGATCATCCGTTCGATGCCGAACAGAATGAAGGTGCCGATGAACCAGATCGCCAGTTGCAGGTTGCTGATGAAATCGAACAGCGACAGGGCGCGGTGCATGAACAGCAGCAGGCAGAAGGCCGATGCCCAGGCATAGAAAGTAGTCTGGAAGCGCAGGCGGTTGCTGAAGATCGATTCGGCGTACACGCCCAGCGCCTGGAAGATCAGCACGCTGAGGAAACCGAAGAACACCAGTACGGCCAGGTCGTCCTTCACGGCGCCGGGCTTGATGTTCGAATCAATCAACAGAATCAGCAAGCCAGGGACAATGGCGGTGAGGCCGTGGACCAGACGAATAGCGAACAGGAAATACTCGACCATACTGGGGCGAGTCAGCAGCAGACTGTCCACGGGTTGCAAGCGCATAAATCCCTTCCCTCCAGACCATTGGTGATCCAAGGCCGACAACAAGAATTGCGGCAGATCCATTGTCCATTGCAGGTATGACTGTTTGTCGCTGAATCCCATCCTTGGTGGCAATTTTTTGTCGTTTTGTTTTTGGCGGGGGTTTGCGCGTCATTTTTCCGTTATGGGGTTAAATCTACAATCGCAGGCTCGATAAAGGCAATAGGCCCACGTAGCACTTTGAAACCTGAGTAAAGTCCATGAAACACAGCCTTGCGAATCTAAAAAGCGCAAAGCGCCAAAAAAAAATTCAATCACCAAACATCTGTATGGCTTTTTTTGACAAGGGTGTGGTCGAAATGGGCTTCGGGGCGTTCCCGAAAAGGAGGCAGCATGGCAGCGCGCAAGGCATTTTTGATTCTGCATGGCAAGCAGGCCCTGAACGAAGAGGTGCGGCGGGCAGTGGAAGCCCAGCGGGCGGCGGGTTGCGAACTGGCCGTGCGCCTGACCTGGGAAGGCGGGGATGCCCAGCGCCTGGTGGGCGAAGCGCTGGCTGCGGGGTACCCGCATATCATCGCCGGTGGCGGTGACGGCACCCTGCGTGACGTGGCCGAGGCCATTGCCCAGGCCGACACCGATGCCAGCCTGGTGCTGATGCCGCTGGGCACCGCCAACGATTTTGCCCGCGCTGCCGGGGTGCCGCTGGACTGCGCCGGGGCGCTGGCGCTGCTGGATGCCCCGGCGCGGCCGGTGGATCTGGGCGAGGTAGGCGGGCAGGTGTTCCTGAACATGGCCACCGGCGGGTTCGGCAGCCAGGTGACCGCCAACACCTCGGATGACCTGAAAAAGGTGCTGGGCGGCGCCGCGTACCTGTTCACCGGGCTGTCGCGCTTTGCCGAGTTGCGCCCGGCCTATGGCTGCCTGCGTGGGCCTGGGTTCGAGTGGGAAGGGCAGTTGTTGGCGCTGGGCATCGGCAACGGTCGCCAGGCCGGTGGTGGCCATGTACTGTGCCCTGAGGCGCTGGCCGACGACGGGCTGCTGGACGTGAGTATCCTGCCGGCGCCCACCGAGGTATTTTCCACGCTCAAGGACCTGCTGGCCGGTGGCCTGGGGGTGGACAACATGTTCGTCCGGGCACGCCTGCCCTGGGTAGAGATCCATAGCGCCGAGGGCCTGGACATCAACCTCGACGGTGAACCGCTGAGCGGCGACAGCCTGCGCTTCAGTGCCCGGCCGGGCGCCTTGAAAGTGCACCTGCCGGCGAATTCACCGCTGTTGTCGCAATAATACGAGTGGTTCAGGCCCTGAGTGCGCCCTGCGTCAATCGTCGAGGCTGATGATGCGTTCGCGCACGGCAAACAGCACCAGGCCGGCCACGTCGAATATCTGCAGGCGTTTCATGATCTGCGAGCGGTGGGTTTCCACGGTCTTGACGCTCAGGCCCAGGCCTGCGGCAATTTCCCGAGTGGATTTACCCCGCACTATCAAACGCAGGATTTCCAGCTGGCGCGGTGTGAGGTTGTGGTTGTCGGCCTGCTCGGGGCGGCTGGTCTGCACGCGGATCAGCGCCTGGTTGATCACCGTGTGGGCAATCGCCGGGCTCAAATAGCGCTCGTTGCCGCGCAGGGCGTCCAGCGCCTGTTCCAGCTCCACGGCGGTGGTGTCCTTGAGCAGGTAGCCATGGGCGCCCATTTCCAGCGCCTGCATGATCATTTCCGGGTCGGTGTGCATCGACAGGATCAACACCTTGCTGCGCGCCCGCGTGGCTTGCAGCCGGCCCAGGGCCTCCAGCCCACCGGTGTCGCGCATCGACAGGTCGAGCAGGACGATGTCCGGGTCCAGCCGTTGCACCATGTCCACCAACTGGGCGCCATCGCTGGCCTCGCCCACCACCGCGTAACCGGGAATATCCGACACCAGGGCGCGCACGCCCGCCCTGATCAGGGAATGATCGTCCACCAGCAATAATTTGCAGATCATAGGCCTTTGCCGAGTTTGGCTCGTTCCAAGGCGCGGGGCGCCCAGGGGAAGAGTGCTTCAAGTTGGGTGCCCTGGCCTGGCTGGCTGCTGACCTTGAGCCAGCCGCCGATCAGCGTCGCCCGCTCCTGCATGCCGCACATGCCGCGCAGGCCGTGGCGTGCAGGGTCGTTGACCGGGGTAAAGCCCACGCCGTCATCGGTGATGTACAGGTGCAGGCCCTCGGGTGTGCGTTGCAGGCGCACCAGCAGGTTGTCGGCCTGGGCATGCCGCAACAGGTTGGTCACCGCCTCCTGGGTGATGCGAAAGGCCGCGACTGCCATTTCCTCGGGAATGCCCGTCATGGCCTGATGGCATTCCAGGGTCCAGTGCACCTGGGTGTTTTCCAGGGTGCGCAGCAGGTGCGCGCGCAGGCTGGCTTCCAGGCCCAGGCTGTTGAGTTGGCGCGGGTTGAGGATGGCCGAGACGTCGCGCACCTTGGTCAGGGTTTCGTCGATGGTGTCGCGCAGTGTCGCGAAGCCTTCTTCCAGCTCGTTGGGCAGCCTGCGTTGCAGCCAGTCGGACTGCATCTTGGCGGCGGTGAGCAATTGGCCGATGTCATCGTGCAGCTCGCGGCTGAGGCGGTGACGTTCGTTTTCCTGCACTTCCAGCAGGCGGTCGGCAAGCTCCTGGGGCTTGAAGGCAATGGACTTCTGCGCGTGGCGGTGCTGCAGCCAGACGCTGAGCATGGCCGCGATATTGATGGCCAGCAGGCTCGCCGGCACGTTGCCCCCGGTGGCGAATACCCACGCATTGCCCAGCAGTGAACACAGGCACAGCAAAACCGTCAGCCAGCGCATCTGGTGCACGCCCATTGGCCACGGTGTGTATTTTCTGAAACTGGCGTACATAGAGAACGGAGCCAAGAAATAGTCGCTGCTGATAACCGGTTAAGGCGTTGTTGAAACCTGTCTCCAAGGCTCCATGCCCGTGATGTAGCGCCATCGGTGAAAGATGCAACTGTATAGAAAATATAGCCTGATTCCCCGTGACACGGTTCAAGTGTCAGGTGGTCAGGGCATCCGGTCCGTGGGGGAAATTGGTCTGCCATGGTATCACTTCATCAACAGTTGGTCGCCTGTTCGGGAATGGATGTCCGAACAGTCAGGTTTATGTAAAGGCTTATGGGTTGGATTTCCTGGGAAAGCACAATGCCATCATTTGCCGGCATTCAAGTGGCAACGTTCATCGAGCGGCCACTGAGTTGCCTTGATCAACTTCGGTCAATAGACAAAAACGCACAATTATGGGGCAAACAGGCACTCCGGGTAACTTCGAGTGTAATGCCAAAGTTACAGAAACCAGGGGGTGGTTGTACCTAGGGGAATAACTGATGGGGCCCTAGGTGAATGGCTGGTCATTTCATGAACGCACAGTTCTACCGCGCACGTGCGCGGTGTATGAAAACGACGACAAAGCGGATGCAAAGGGCCTCACATGGCCCGTCGGTCCAGGTGCAGGTTCGGCTTGCCAGGGGCGGGGGCGTGCTCGCAGTCAATGGTGCTCGCCAGCGCTTCCACCAGGGCGGTCTGCTCGTCGCTGTCCATGCTCAACTGGCCGGTGCGCGGGTCGATGAGCTCGAGTTGCCAGGCCAGCAGGGTCAGGCATTCGTTGAGCGCCTTGAGGGTGGACCCCTCCAAACGATTGCGGGGTTTGGCCAGGTGAAGCAGCTGCTGCAGCTGCTGGCAAAATGCTGCCACTTCCTCAAGTGACAAGCCCTGGGCCCGCCGGCTGAGGCTTTCCAGGGTGTACAGCAGGCAGTCAGCCGCGTCCTGATCGTTGCGGATCAGTTCCAGGTGACTCAGGCATTCCTGCAGTTTGTTCAGCATGGCCTGGGCGTCGACCAGAAAGTCGGGCAGGGCACATGACCACTGAGCGTCATTCAGCATGTTTATCTCCACAACTCCGTGCGGACCAGGTCATTGCGTGCTGTCCGTGCGAATTTTGTATCTGGCCACTCAAGCTTAGCTGCATCCGTGAACGGGCGGCTGGCATTTGCGCTGTCATTTTCAATGTGTCCTGCGAGCCACATGCTAGACACATTGTCTGAGCCGGGAGAGATGAAATCAGGCCCTCATTGCCGCTCCGAAAGCCGCAATCGGGGGATAAAAAGAGAGCAAACAAACGCCTGACTCCGTTCATGCATTGAGAATGGCGTCACATTAATGGCTATTGGATATTGCGAATATCAGGTTTCGCCCGATTGCCTATAGGGGAATCCCTGATAACAGGGGAGGGTGTTTAGCAGTTTTGTATCTAATTGTTCAGCGGGGGCAATGCGATCAGTTAAGCATGATGTTAATGTGACATCAATGCTCGCCAGCGTGTATTTCGTCGGTCTTCAAGATCAGCCAAACGCTGCCGATAACCCTAGTCAGATCACCTTAGCAACGTCCCCAGGAGTCATCGATGGCCGGCATTCTCGACACAGTAGACCAACGTACCCAGCTTGTGGGTGAGAACCGCCTTGAAATTCTGATGTTTCGCCTGGCTGGCCGGCAATTGTTCGCCATCAACGTGTTCAAGGTGCAGGAAGTGCTGCAGCTGCCCAAGCTGACCCTGATGCCCCAGCGCCACGCTTACGTATGTGGTGTGGTGAACCTGCGCGGCCAGACGCTGCCGGTCATCGACCTGTCGCAGGCCATCGGCATGCGCCCCCTGCAGCCCGGCCCCAACAGCACGATCATCGTCACCGAGTACAACCGCTCGGTGCAGGCGTTCCTGGTGGGAGGCGTGGACCGCATCGTCAACATGAACTGGGAAGCCATCCTGCCGCCGCCCACCAGTGCCGGCCGCCAGCACTACCTGACGGCCATCAGCAAGGTCGACGACCAGTTGGTCGAAATCATCGACGTGGAGAAGGTGCTGGCCGAGATCGTGCCTTACAGCGCCAAGGTCTCCCGCGAGAAGCTGGAAGACCCGGTGTTGGCCCGTGCGCGTGGCCGCGAAGTGCTGCTGGTGGATGACTCTACCGTGGCGTTGGCGCAGCTGCGCGACACCCTTTCGCAACTGGGGGTGAAGATGCACGTGGCCAGCGACGGCCTGAAGGCGTTGCGCATGCTCAAGGCCTGGGCCGACGCCGGCGAGAACCTCACGGAAAAACTGTTGATGGTGTTCACCGACGCGGAAATGCCGGAGATGGACGGCTACCGCCTGACCACCGAGATCCGCAACGACCCGCGTTTGCGTGGCTTGTACGTGGTGTTGCACACCTCGCTGTCGGGCAGCTTCAACGAGTCGATGGTGAAAAAGGTGGGTTGCGATAACTTCCTTTCCAAATTCCAGCCCGACAAGCTGGTGGACGTAGTGCGCCAGCGCCTGATGCTGGATAACTGATCTTGTGGGAGCTGGCTTGCCAGCGAGTTTTCAGGGCGTCAACAGCTCGCTGGCAAGCCAGCTCCCACAAAGAAGTGGCGTGATAAACTGTCGGTCTAATTGACCGCAGGAAGCCGCCATGCACCTCAGCGCCCTCTACCGCTACCCCCTGAAATCCGCCATCGCCGAGCCTCTGCAGGCATCAGCCCTGGACAGCCTTGGCTTGGCCGGCGACCGCCGCTGGATGCTGGTGGACGAGGCCAGTGGGCGCTTCCTTACCCAGCGCGCCGAGGCGCACATGAGTCAGCTGGGCGCCGCGCATCAAGCCGGTGCCGGGCTGCAACTCTCCGCGCCAGGGCTTGCGCCGCTGTTCGTGGCTACCCCTGGTGACGACGCGCCGTTGCGCGGCGTGACCATCTGGCGCGACACCTTGCGCGTGCCCGATGCCGGCGACGAGGCGGCTGCGTGGGTGTCTTCCTTTATAGGCAAGCCTACCCGCCTGGTGCAGGTGCCCGTCGAGCGTGCGCGCAGTACCCAGTCCGGCTACGGCCTGGACAGTGACCGCGTGGGTTTCGCCGATGGTTTTCCGTTGTTGCTGATTGGCCAGGCGTCGCTGGATGACCTGTCGGGCCGCGTGGGGCGTGAACTGGAAATGTTGCGGTTCCGCCCCAACCTGGTGGTCACCGGGAGCGAGGCATTCGCCGAAGATGGCTGGAAGCGCATCCGTATCGGTGAGGTGGAGTTCCGCGTGGTGAAGCCGTGCTCACGGTGCATCCTCACCACCATCGACCCCAGCACCGGGGTGCGCAGTGAAGACCGCGAACCGCTGGCGACGCTCAAGACCTACCGCCAGGTGGACGGCGACGTGATGTTCGGGCAGAACCTGGTGAATGATGGCGTAGGGCAGCTGGAAGTCGGCATGCCCGTCACCATCCTCGAATAACCCGTAGCAGCGGCCAAAGGCCTGTGGGAGCTGGCTTGCCAGCGAGCTGTTGAGGCCCTGAAAGCTCGCTGGCAAGCCAGCTCCCACGAAGACAGTTGCAGCCACGGGGTTATTGATCGTCGAAGAAGCGTTCGTTCCAGTCGGCGATTGGCTGCGGGATGTTCAGCTTCTGGCCGTAAATCACTGCGTACGACAATACGTTCTGCACGTACTGGCGGGTCTCGTCGAACGGGATCGATTCCACCCACACGTCGAAGCTCAGGTGGTTGGCGCCGCGCAGCCACTGCTTCACCCGGCCGGGGCCGGCGTTGTAGGCAGCGGAGGCGAGCACGCGGTTGCCGTTGAACTGGGCGTGCACCTGGCTCAGGTAGGCGGCGCCCAGCTGGATGTTCTTGTCGGGGTCGATGGCCTGCTGCGGGGAGGCCAGCGGAATGCTGAACTTGCGCGCGGTTTCCTTGGCCGTGCCCGGCATCAACTGCATCAGGCCCATGGCGCCAACGCCGGAACGGGCGTCATCCATGAATGCGCTTTCCTGGCGGGTGATGGCGAACGCCCAACTGGCATGGATGCCACGGTTGTTGGCTTCGCGCACCAGGGTCTCGCGGTGGGCCATGGGGAAGCGAATGTCCAGGTCGTCCCAGTACTGGGCCTGGGCGATGGTGCGGATGGCCGGGAAGTACCAGTGCATGTCATAGGCCAGCTTGGCCTGGGCGACCATTTCGTCGCGGCTGAACAGGTTGCTCACGTAGTACCACTCGCGACGCGCGTCCACCACCTGGCCGCGGTCCAGCAGCTCCATGGCGCGGCGGATGCCCGGGGTGTTGCGCACCTTGTTCATCAGCGTCTGGCTGATCATCAGTGGGCGGTTGGTCAGGGAGTAGGGCGCCTGCGTGCGGTCGGCCGCCAGGAAGCCGTAGAAATCACGCTCCTTGGACACGTTGCGGTACAGCAAGGGGATTTGCGGGTTCTGTGGCTGCGCCAACTCCAGGCTACGTGCCTGCCAGTACTTCCAGCGGCTGGTGGCGGCCAGGTCCTGGGGCAGGCGGCGGGTCAGGTCGTAGGCGTCCTGCCAGCGGCCCAGGCGCAGCAGCAGGCGCAGGCGCCATTCGGTGACGGTGTTGTCGCGCAGTTCGGGGTCGTACTGGGTCATCAGGTCGAGGGCGCGCGGGTCGTAGTTGCGCGCCAGGGTCAAACCGATTTCCCGGGCGATAGCCACCTTTTCGTCACGGGAAAAGTGCATGCTGCTGGCGTAGCCGTCGAGCATCTGCATGGCCCGGTCCGGGTCCTGCTTTGCCAACCGGCGAAGGCCCAGGCCGACCACGTCGGACATGGCCTCGGTAGCAGGTTGGAAGCGCGACGGGTCGGTGAGCAGTTCGGGGTTCTGCGCCACGCTGATCAACAGGCGGCCCTGGCTGCCCAGGGTCGGCAGGGTAGGCACCAGCGCATTGGCCAGCGCGTAGTTGCGAGTGTGGGCGGCCAGCTTCAGGCGCTGCCAGCGTTTGTCTTCGGTCAGTTGGCCATCGGCGGCCCATAGGCCGAACAGTGCTTCGCAGGCGTCGGGCTGGGTCTTGCCGGTCAGCCACAGTTTCTGCGCGCTGGCGTAGCCTTCGGCCTTCAGGTTGTGGCCCAGCTGGTACTGGCCGTTGAGGCAGTCAAGCTCGGTGAAGTTGAGCTTGGCGTCATAATATTTTGCAAAGGTGTCCCAGTCGCCACGTTCGGCCAGCCAGCGCAACCAGCGCAGTTTCATCCAGTTGGCCTGGGGCAGGTCGCCATGGGCGGCGAGGAATTTCTCGATCTCGTCGTTGCTGGCGGTTTTCAGCCGCGCGGTCAGTTCGTCATAGGCCAGGTATGGCTCCAGCGGGTAATCGCTGAGCAGGGGCGCGTACCGGTAGTAGGGGCCGCTGTCACCCTTGGCCAGGGCCCGCTTGGCCTCGTCGTAATACTGGCGTTGGGTGGTCAGGTCCACTGCATGGGCGCAGGAGACGGCGGTGGCAGAGAGCAGCAGGCAAGACAAGAGGCTAGACAGGCGACCGCGCATGAGACATCCGTGCAGATAAGGCATGACAAGTGCGGCGTTGCCTGCACTGATTTCCCATTAGCTTAGCCGGTTGCGGGTAGCCGATGAAAGCATTGTGCTTGTAACAGAAGATGAATTCAGACCGTCCGGCCCATATGGCGGCATTTACTGTGCTGGGCGCACAAGTCAGGTAGAATGCGCGCCCGGTTTTTGGAGAAACACATGACCCTGCTCAAATTAAGCGATGTGTCCCTCGCTTTCGGCGCGATGCCGTTGTTGGACAAAGTGTCCTGGCAGATCGCCCGTGGAGAGCGGGTCTGCATCATCGGTCGCAACGGCACTGGCAAGTCCAGCATGTTGCGCCTGGTCAAGGGCGATCAGAAGCCTGACGAAGGCGAGGTCTGGCGTGCGCCGGGCCTGAAGATCGGCGAGCTGCCGCAGGAACTGCCGGTGGCCGACGATCGCACCGTGTTCGACGTGGTTGCCGAAGGCCTTGATGGTGTGGGCGCGTTGCTGGCGGAATATCACCACCTGAGCCAGAACATCGTCACCGATGAAGACCTGACCAAGCTCATGCACGTCCAGTCGGACCTCGAGGCCCGCGATGGCTGGCGCCTGCAGCAATTGGTCGACAGCACCCTGAGCCGCCTGCAACTGCCGGCCGACAAGACCCTGGCGCAGCTGTCCGGTGGCTGGCGCCGCCGTGTGCTGCTGGCCCAGGCGCTGGTGTCCGAGCCCGACCTGCTGCTGCTCGACGAGCCTACCAACCACCTGGACATCGGTGCGATTGCCTGGCTGGAAGAGGCCCTGAGCAGTTTCGGCGGCGCCGTGCTTTTCATCACGCACGACCGTTCCTTCCTGCAGAACCTGGCCACGCGCATCCTGGAGCTGGACCGCGGCGGCCTGATCGACTGGAACGGCGACTACGCCAGCTTCCTGGTGCACAAGGAAGCGATGCTGGCGGCCGAAGAAACCGCCAACGCGCTGTTCGACAAGCGCCTGGCCCAGGAAGAGGTGTGGATTCGCCAGGGCATCAAGGCCCGCCGTACCCGCAACGAAGGTCGCGTGCGCGCCCTGAAGGAGCTGCGCGTGGAGCGTGGCGAGCGGCGCGAGCGTCAGGGCAAGGCGAATATCCAGCTGGATACCGCTGAGAAATCCGGCAAGCAGGTGATGGTGGTCGACAACGTCAGCTTCGCTCACCCGGGTGGCCCGTTCCTGGTCAAGGACTTCTCCATGGTGCTGCAGCGCCAGGACCGTATCGGCCTGCTGGGCGCCAACGGTACCGGCAAGACCACGCTGCTCAAGCTGATGCTGGGCGACCTGGAAGCCAGCAGTGGCAAGGTTGAGGCCGGGACGCGCCTGGAAGTGGCCTACTTCGACCAGTTGCGCCACCAGTTGGACCTGGAAAAGACTGTGATCGACAACCTGGCCGAAGGCCGGGACTTCATCGAGATCGATGGCCAGAACCGCCACGTGCTCAGCTACCTGGGCGACTTCCTGTTCAGCCCGCAGCGTGCCCGCACGCCGGTCAAGGCGCTGTCGGGTGGCGAGCGTGCGCGCCTGCTGCTGGCAAAGCTGTTCAGCAAGCCGGCCAACCTGCTGATCCTCGACGAACCCACCAACGACCTGGATGTGGAAACCCTGGAGCTGCTGGAAGAAGTGCTGTCCAGCTTCAAGGGCACCGTGCTGATGGTCAGCCACGACCGGGCCTTCCTCGACAACGTGGTCACCAGCACCCTGGTCTTCGAAGGTGAAGGGAAGGTGCGCGAGTACGTGGGCGGCTACCAGGACTGGATTCGCCAGGGTGGTTCGCCGAAGCTGCTGGGTGTCACCGAGAACAAGTCGGGCAAGGCCGAGCTGAACAGCGCCGTGGTGACTGCTCCGGCGGCCGTCGTGGCACCGGCAGTGGAAGCTGCTGCCCCTGCGAAGAAGAAACTCAGCTACAAGCTGCAGCGCGAGCTGGAAGCCTTGCCAGGTGAGATCGACGCCCAGGAGCAGAAGATTGCCGCGCTGGAAGCGACCATGGCGGATTCGGGTTTCTACCAGAAGCCGGCGGCCGAGACGGCCAAGGTGATCGCCGAGCTGGAACTGGCCCAGGCCAAGCTGGACGAGATGGTGGAGCGTTGGGCTGAGCTCGACGCCTGATCCGTGTTGCCCCATCGCGGCCAAGGCCGGCTCCTACCGGTAGGAGCCGGCCTTGGCCGCGATGGGGCGCTGCGATTACTCGGGCTTCTTCAGGCGTACCGCCAGCACATCGCATGGCGCGCCATGCAACACGTCATTGGACGTGGAGCCCAGCAACAGCGCCAGGCCGTGGCGGGCATGGCTGCCTACTACCACCAGGTCGCAACCCTTTTCCTTGGCCAGGCCATGGATTTCCTGCTTGGGCTGGCCGTAGGTCAGGTGGCAGTTCTCTTTCGTCAGTTCCGGGTACTTGGTGATCAGGCGCTCCAGGCGTTCCTTGGCCTGGTCGAACTGCTGCTGCTGCAGTTGCGACAGGTCCATGGGCACGTCGCCGCCAAAGGCCATGGCCATGGGCTCGACTATGTGCACCAGGGACAGCTTGGCGTCCTGGCTGGAAGACAGCTCGCGGGCCCGGTGAATCACCGGATCGCACTCTTCGGTCAGGTCGACGGCGACCAGAATATGGTGGTAGGGCATGGAAAGCTCTCCTGACGTGGCGATAGTTCAAGTATGGCCTGTTTCAAGTCGGTCTGTTTACGCGTGTCCTAACCAACTCATTTCTAAAAGTTTTACAGGGTGCACAGTCATATGACGGTATGGATAGTGGTGTCAATCCTTGCGCTGGTTTTAAGCCCCCTGGTGTGGCTGCGCCCTTCGCGCAAGCAGAGTGGCCAGATGGCCCTGCGCATGGAGGCGCGGCGCCTGGGCCTGGCCATGCAGCTGATGCCCCAGGAGTGGCCGCACTGGCTGCCCCAGCAACCTCCCAGCCCCTGCGCCCAGTACTGCCGACCACGGCGCTCGGCCACGGCGGCGCGTTTCTGTTACTGGCAGACTGAGCCGGGTACCTGGCTCAACCAATGGCGTGAACCCTGTGAAGACCCGATACTACTCGCACAGTTCGCCACGTTGCCGGGTAATGTCTACAAGGTTGATGCAGGTCAACAGTTGATCGCCCTGTATTGGGGGGAGCGCGGGGAGGCGAGTGTGCTGGTGGCCATAGACCAGGTGTTGAAAGCCCTCGCGTGAGCGGGGCCCCGAATTCCAGGCAATAAAAAGCCCGATAATCTGCGTCGGGCTGGGGGTGGCCAGGCAGGCCGGTAAGACATTTTTCGCGTGTTTGGTCGCAAGTGTAGTCGCGAAGCGATCTTACGCCCGCGCATTTCAAAATTCCTTTCTTTTTATTTCTCCTCGACGTTTGGTTCGCACCAGGCCCCGGTGTATCTGGCTGTCATGGGCGTGTGCCATGCTGTTGCTGAATGTTGCGCCATCAGTCTTGCCACGGCGTGCGCTGTTATGACGCACGCGTGACCGCAAAGTCGCGTTTTTGCCGCCTTCCAGCGCATTTGACAATTGCCGGTTTTTCCCTGAATGTGTGCATACCCAAATCAAACGGGCGTATGAATTGAGCGTTTGTCTTGTAGGAACGCTCTTACAGAATCCCGAATATCGCGCTGACGGGTGTGTCTGGCAGCGAGGGAGCGGCAACCGGCGTCAAGGCGCCTGCCGGCCTCGCACCAGCGTTTGGCGTGTACAGTTCAGCTTCCATATCGTGGAGATCAGTTGATGATTTACGAAGGTAAAGCCATCACGGTTAAGGCTCTTGAAAGTGGCATCGTCGAATTGAAGTTCGACCTCAAGGGTGAGTCCGTCAACAAATTCAACCGTCTGACCCTGGCCGAATTGCGGCAGGCGGTCGACACCATCAAAGCCGATGCCAGCATCAAGGGCGTGATTGTCAGCAGTGGCAAGGACGTATTCATCGTCGGCGCGGACATCACCGAATTTGTCGACAACTTCAAGCTGCCCGAGGCCGAACTGGTCGCCGGTAACCTGGAAGCCAACCGCATTTTCAGCGACTTCGAAGACCTGGGCGTGCCCACCGTGGCCGCCATCAACGGCATCGCCCTGGGCGGCGGCCTGGAGATGTGCCTGGCCGCGGACTTCCGCGTCATGTCCGCCACCGCCAAGATCGGCCTGCCGGAAGTGAAGCTGGGCATCTACCCAGGCTTCGGCGGCACCGTGCGCCTGCCGCGCATCATTGGTGCCGACAACGCCATCGAGTGGATTGCCTCGGGCAAGGAAAACCGTGCCGATGACGCCCTGAAAGCCGGCGCCGTCGACGCCGTGGTGGCCCCCGAGAAACTGCAGGAAGCTGCCCTGGACCTGGTCAAGCGCGCCATCAGCGGCGAGTTCGACCACAAGGCCCGTCGCCAGCCGAAACTGGACAAGCTCAAGCTCAATGCCATCGAGCAGATGATGGCCTTCGAGACCGCCAAGGGCTTCGTCGCAGGCCAGGCCGGCCCGAACTACCCGGCCCCGGTCGAAGCCATCAAGACCATCCAGAAAGCCGCCAACTTCGGCCGCGAGAAGGCCCTGGAAATCGAAGCCGCCGGTTTCGTGAAAATGGCCAAGACCTCGGCCGCGCAAAGCCTGGTCGGCCTGTTCCTGAATGACCAGGAACTGAAGCGCAAGGCCAAGGCCTACGACGAACTGGCTCACGATGTGAAGCAGGCCGCCGTACTGGGCGCCGGCATCATGGGTGGTGGCATTGCCTACCAGTCCGCCGTCAAGGGCACCCCTATCCTGATGAAAGACATCAACGAGAAGGGTATCGAGCAAGGCCTGGCCGAAGCGTCCAAGCTGCTGGGCAAGCGCGTCGAGAAAGGCCGCCTGACCCCTGCGCAGATGGCCGAGTCGCTCAACGCCATTCGCCCGACCCTGTCGTACGGTGATTTCGGCCACGTCGACATCGTCGTCGAAGCCGTGGTCGAGAACCCCAAGGTCAAGCAGGCCGTGCTGGCTGAAGTCGAAGCCCAGGTCAAGCCGGACACCATCCTGGCGTCCAACACCTCGACCATTTCCATCAGCCTGCTGGCGAAAGCCCTCAAGCGCCCGGAAAACTTCGTCGGCATGCACTTCTTCAACCCGGTGCACATGATGCCGCTGGTGGAAGTCATCCGTGGCGAGAAGTCCAGCGAAGTGGCAGTTGCCACCACCGTGGCCTACGCCAAGAAGATGGGCAAGAACCCGATCGTGGTCAACGACTGCCCGGGCTTCCTGGTGAACCGCGTGCTGTTCCCCTACTTTGGCGGCTTCGCCAAGCTGGTCAGCGCCGGCATCGACTTCGTGCGCGTCGACAAGATCATGGAAAAATTCGGCTGGCCCATGGGCCCGGCCTACCTGATGGACGTGGTCGGCATCGACACCGGCCACCACGGCCGCGACGTGATGGCCGAAGGCTTCCCCGACCGCATGAAGGATGACCGTCGTTCGGCCATCGACGTGCTGTACGAGGCCAACCGCCTGGGCCAGAAGAACGGCAAGGGCTTCTACGCCTACGAGACCGACAAGAAGGGCAAGCCGAAGAAAGTCGCTGACGCCTCGGTACTCGAAGTGCTCAAGCCGATCGTCTACGAGCAGCGTGAGCTGAGCGACGACGACATCCTCAACTGGATGATGATTCCGCTGTGCCTGGAAACCGTGCGTTGCCTGGAAGACGGCATCGTCGAGACCGCGGCCGAGGCCGACATGGGCCTGGTCTACGGCATCGGCTTCCCTCCGTTCCGTGGCGGCGCGCTGCGCTACATCGATTCGCTGGGTGTGGCCAATTTCGTCGCCCTGGCAGACCAGTACGCCGACCTGGGCCCGCTGTACCACCCCACCGCGAAGCTGCGCGAGATGGCCAAGAACGGCCAGAGCTTCTTCGGTTAAGCGCCCAACGACTAGAGCGAGAACGTATTTATGAGCTTGAATCCGAGAGATGTGGTGATTGTCGACTTCGGTCGCACGCCAATGGGCCGCTCCAAGGGTGGCATGCACCGCAACACCCGCGCCGAAGACATGTCGGCGCACCTGATCAGCAAACTGCTTGAGCGCAACGTCAAGGTTGACCCGAGCGAAGTCGAGGACGTGATCTGGGGCTGCGTCAACCAGACCCTGGAGCAGGGCTGGAACATCGCACGCATGGCGTCGCTGATGACCCAGATCCCGCACACTGCGGCCGGCCAGACCGTCAGCCGCCTGTGTGGCTCGTCCATGAGTGCACTGCACACCGCCGCCCAGGCGATCATGACCGGCAACGGCGATGTCTTCGTCGTCGGCGGCGTGGAACACATGGGCCACGTGAGCATGATGCACGGCGTCGATCCCAACCCGCACATGTCCCTGTACGCCGCCAAGGCGTCGGGCATGATGGGCCTGACCGCCGAGATGCTGGGCAAGATGCACGGCATCACCCGCGAAGCCCAGGATGCTTTCGGCCTGCGTTCCCACCAACTGGCCCACAAGGCCACCGTGGAAGGCAAGTTCAAGGACGAGATCATCCCGATGCAGGGGTATGACGAGAACGGTTTCCTCAAGGTCTTCGACTACGACGAGACCATTCGTCCGGACACCACCCTGGAGAGCCTGGCCGCGCTGCGCCCTGCGTTCAACCCCAAAGGTGGCACGGTGACAGCGGGCACTTCGTCGCAAATCACCGACGGTGCCTCTTGCATGATCGTCATGTCGGCCCAACGTGCTCAAGACCTGGGCATTCAGCCGATGGCGGTCATCCGCTCCATGGCGGTGGCCGGCGTCGACCCAGCAATCATGGGCTACGGCCCGGTGCCGGCGACCCAGAAAGCGCTCAAGCGTGCTGGCCTTGCCATCGCTGATATCGACTTCTTCGAGCTCAACGAAGCCTTCGCCGCACAGGCCCTGCCAGTGCTGAAGGATCTGAAAGTGCTCGACAAGATGAACGAGAAGGTTAACCTGCACGGCGGCGCCATTGCCTTGGGCCATCCGTTTGGTTGCTCTGGTGCACGTATTTCGGGCACCCTGTTGAATGTCATGAAGCAGAACAACGGCACCCTCGGGGTGTCCACCATGTGTGTAGGTCTGGGTCAGGGCATCACCACCGTCTTCGAACGCATCTAAGCGTTCGTGTGTCGGCGAACCGGGGCCAGGTGCCCCGGTTTTTGTTTTTCAGCATATTTAGTTCAAGCGAGGCACACATGCAGTTACAGCCAGGGCTCTACCGTCACTACAAGGGGCCTCAATACCGCGTGTTTGGGGTTGCGCGCCATTCCGAGAGCGAGGAAGAGGTGGTCTGCTACCAGGCGCTGTACGGCGAGTTCGGCCTGTGGGTTCGGCCGTTGAGCATGTTCCTGGAGTCGGTCGAAGTTGACGGCGAGCGCGTACCGCGCTTTGCTTTGGTCGAGGCCGAACCGAGCCTGTTCGAGCGGCCCGGCGACGAGATCGCTTGATCATCCGCGCTTGACCTCACTTCGTCGCCACTATATATAGCGGTGCCTCGAAGGCATCAATGCTTTCATTTCTAGCTATTCAGGAATTTTCTGATCCATGGGCAAATCGCTGGTCATTGTGGAATCCCCGGCTAAGGCCAAGACCATCAACAAGTATCTGGGCAACCAATACGTGGTGAAGTCGAGTATCGGCCATATCCGAGACCTGCCCACCAGCGGTTCGGCTAGCGCCACGAAAGAACCGGTGAAGCGTGGCAAGGCCGCGGCCGCCGAGGCACCTGCCTTGTCGCCCAAGGAAAAGGCGCGCAAGCAACTGGTGGCGCGCATGGGTGTCGACCCGGAGCACGGCTGGAAAGCCCACTACGAGATCCTTCCCGGCAAGGAGAAGGTGATCGAGGAGCTGCGCCGGCTCGCCAAGGATGCTGACACCATCTATCTCGCAACCGACTTGGACCGCGAGGGGGAAGCCATTGCCTGGCACCTGCGCGAAGCCATCGGTGGTGATGACAGCCGCTACAAGCGCGTGGTGTTCAACGAAATCACCAAGAAAGCCATCCAGGAGGCGTTCTCCACCCCTGGCGAGCTGGACATCGACCGCGTCAATGCCCAGCAGGCACGCCGCTTCCTCGACCGCGTGGTGGGCTACATGGTCTCGCCGCTGCTGTGGTCGAAGATCGCCCGTGGCCTGTCCGCCGGCCGCGTGCAATCGGTAGCCGTGAAGCTGGTGGTGGAGCGCGAGCGCGAAATTCGTGCGTTCAACCCCGAAGAATATTGGGAGATCCACGCCGACCTGGGCACCGCCAAGAACGCCAAGGTGCGTTTCGAAGTGGCGCGCGAGAAAGGCGAAGCCTTCAAGCCGCTCAACGAAGCCACTGCCATGGCTGCGCTGGAAAAGCTCAAGGCGTCCACCTATAGCATCGTCAAGCGTGAAGACAAACCGACCAGCAGCAAGCCGTCGGCACCGTTCATCACCTCGACCCTGCAGCAGGCTGCCAGCAACCGCCTGGGCTTCGGCGTGAAGAAGACCATGATGATGGCCCAGCGTCTGTACGAAGCCGGCTACATCACCTACATGCGTACTGACTCCACCAACCTTTCCGCCGATGCGGTGGAAATGGCGCGCAGCTACATCGAGAGCGAATTCGGCAAGCAGTACCTGCCCGCCGCGCCCATGGTGTACAGCAGCAAGGAAGGCGCCCAGGAGGCGCACGAAGCCATTCGTCCATCCGACGTCAACACCCATCCCACCAAGCTTGCGGGCATGGAGCGTGACGCCGAGCGCCTGTACGAGCTGATCTGGCGCCAGTTCCTGGCCTGCCAGATGCCGCCTGCGCAATACCTGTCCACCACCGTTACCGTGGCAGCCGGCGAGTTCGAGCTGCGTGCCAAGGGCCGTATCCTCAAGTTCGACGGTTACACCCGCGTAATGCCGCAGATGGCCAAGCCGGGCGATGACGACGTGCTGCCGGAAATGGACCAGGGCGAAGTGCTCAAGCTGATCGAGCTGGACCCCACCCAGCACTTCACCAAGCCGCCGGCGCGCTACTCCGAAGCAAGCCTGGTGAAAGAGATGGAAAAACGCGGTATCGGCCGTCCGTCGACCTATGCTGCCATCATTTCCACCATCCAGGACCGCGGCTACGTGGCCCTGCACAACCGCCGCTTCTACTCCGAGAAGATGGGCGACATCGTCACCGAGCGCCTGTCAGAGAGCTTCTCCAACCTGATGGACTACGGCTTCACCGCCGGCATGGAAGAGAACCTCGACGACGTGGCCCAGGGCGAGCGTGACTGGAAAAACGTGCTGGACGAGTTCTACGGCGACTTCAAGACCAAGCTGGAAGTGGCCGGTTCGGCGGAAAGCGGCATGCGTGCCAACCAGCCGACGCCGACCGACATTACCTGCCGCGAGTGCGGCCGGCACATGATGATCCGGACTGCCTCCACCGGCGTCTTCCTGGGTTGCTCGGGCTACAGCCTGCCACCGAAAGAGCGTTGCAAGGCCACCATCAACCTGGTGCCGGGCGACGAGATTGCCGCCGACGACGAGGGTGAATCCGAGTCGCTGGTACTGCGCGGCAAGCACCGCTGCCCGATCTGCGCCACCGCCATGGACGCCTACCTGCTGGATGAGAAGCGCAAGCTGCACATCTGCGGTAACAACCCTGATTGCGTGGGCTACGAGATCGAGGAAGGCAACTACCGCATCAAGGGCTACGAAGGCCCGAGCCTGGAATGCGACAAGTGCGGCAGCGAGATGCAGCTCAAGACCGGCCGTTTCGGCAAGTTCTTCGGGTGCACCAACCCTGAGTGCAAGAACACCCGCAAGCTGCTGAAAAGCGGCGAGGCGGCGCCGCCGAAAATGGACGCGGTGAAGATGCCGGAGCTCAAGTGCGAGAAGGTCAACGACACCTACGTGCTGCGTGACGGTGCCTCGGGGCTGTTCCTGGCTGCCAGCCAGTTCCCGAAAAACCGCGAGACGCGCGCACCGCTGGTCATCGAGATCATCCCGCACAAGGACGAGATCGATCCCAAGTACCACTTCCTCTGCGAAGCGCCGAAGAAGGACCCTGATGGCCGCCCATCGGTGATCCGCTACAGCCGCAAGACCAAGGAGCAGTACGTGCAGACCGAAGTCGACGGCAAGCCGACCGGCTGGCGCGCGTTCTACGACGGTGACAGCTGGAAGGTGGAAGACAAGCGGGCAAAAGAGAAAGAGCCGGCTTGATTCAGCAGCAATGAAAAAACCGCGCCCAGGCGCGGTTTTTTCATGCCCCGATATTTATCTTGCGAGGCCGGGCATCCATCCCTGAAACTGTCCGTCTGCCCGAATCCCGTCGTTACCGGAGGGTGCCCGCCATGGCCCACGAACTCTACACCCGCACCAATCAGAAAATTTACTTCGCCGGCCTCTCCCTGGAAGCCATGGGCAAGGCCGAGCAGGGCCAGGCCATGAACGCCCTGGCCCGTATCCAGGCCGAGCGCGAATCGGCGCTGTTCCACCTCTACGGCGCGCTGCTGGGCCTGTGCCACGAGATCGCCGGCTTCTACCGCCTGCCACAGGCCGCCACACCGCGTGCCGAGGCGCTGCTGACCCGTGAAGTGTTGGCGCAGATCGCCATTCCGGAAATGGCGGAGCTGGTGGAGTTGGCCGAATCGCCCGGTACCTGGGTATACGAACTGCTGGCGGCCCACGCCGCGCTGCATCGCCCGCCACAGGCGCCGAAGGTGGCGAAGGGCGACGTGACGCAGCCGTTGATCGTGGCGGTGAACCTGGATGCCCCGCAGGAGCCGGAGGAGTTGACCCGTGAGGTGCTGGAAGGCTGGCGTCAACAGCTCAAGAGCCTGGCCATTCGGTACCGTGATGGCCTCAGTGAGTGCTGATTGCGTCTGTGGCTGCTACAATAGCGCCCTCACGTGGAGAACCCCCCTTTATGCCAACGTCCTTTCTTGAAATTGTCGAGCTGCCCGACGGCCGAATTGAACTGCGCCGCGCCGAGGATGAAGGCTCGCTCGTGACCTTGGACTTCTCGGAAGATGCCAAGGCTTTCCTGCAAGGACAGCACGTCGAAGTCGCCAAGGCCATGCTCAGTGTAGGCGTGCAGATGGCCGGCAAGATGGTGGAAGGCGAACTGGAAAAAGACGAAGGGCCGCGCGTCCTTCATTGATCTGGCGCGACTGAGTCTGTGGGAGCTGGCTTGCCTGCGAGCTTTTGATCTTTAAAAGCTCGCTGGCAAGCCAGCTCCCACAGGCGTTTCACCCCATGCGAATATTCAGGCTCTGGGCATCGCCCTGCCGTGCTGCAGCAATCAACTGCTGACGCGCGCTGCCGGCCAGCGGGTTCAACCAGCTGACTACCGTATGGCTACGGCCCAGGCGCAGCGCCTCGCAGGTCAGCTGCAGGGCGCTCTGGCCGCCGCCGGTTTGCAGGATGAGGATGCGCTCGCGGTTGAGCCCAGCATCGCGCAGCCAGGCCTGGGTCAGGCTGGCTGGCGGCACGATCAGGGTCAGCCAGCGGGCGTTTTGCTCCTCGCTGAGTTCGCGCAGCATGGGGGCCAGCAGGTTCAGGCAGTTCCCGGCAGCGCCACGCAATGACACTTCACTGAAGACCTCGGGCTGCGGCGCCGTCCAGGGCACTTCGGTTGCGTGGGTGAACAGCGGCGCCACCGGTTGAGCCATGAAAGCCTCGAACAGGGACAGTTGGGCCGGTTGCATCGAGTGTGGGAACTGCATGTAGCCTCCTTTATCGGCGTATTACGCCGACGCTCAAGCCTTCGATGACCAGGTCCTGATCCTTGAGGTTGACTTCGATGGGTGCGAACTCGGGGTTCTCCGCCAGCAGCCAGACCTTGCTGCCTTCGCGCTTGAAGCGCTTCACGGTGACCTCGTCGCCGATGCGCGCCACCACGATCTGGCCGTTGCGGGCCTCGCGGCAGGTGTGCACGGCCAGCAGGTCGCCATCGAAGATGCCGACGTCCTTCATGCTCATGCCGTGCACGCGCAGCAGGTAGTCGGCGCGGGGGTGGAAGAACGTGGGGTTGATGTTGCAGGATTCCTCGATGTGCTGTTGGGCCAGGATCGGCGCACCGGCAGCAACCCGGCCAATGATGGGTAGGGTGGATTCGTCGGCCTTGGCCTCGAAACCGGGAATGCGAATGCCGCGGGACGCGCCCGGGGTCATTTCGATGGCCCCCTTGCGCGCCAGCGCCTTGAGGTGTTCTTCAGCGGCGTTCGGCGACTTGAAACCCAGTTCCTGGGCGATTTCCGCACGGGTAGGCGGGAAGCCGTTGTCGTCGAGGCAGCGCTTGATGAAAGCCAGGATCTCGGCTTGGCGTGGCGTCAGTTTCAGCATGTCGATCGCTCTGTCTTTTTATACAGTGACTGGGATTATATACAGTATGCAGGGCTTGGCAATCCTGCAGTGGTCACCGCTCGTCCTCCAGGCGCCTGGATGCCGCCCGGCGGCTGGTTCGCGGCGAATCGCCGAGAGTCGGGCGAAACCCCCGCCTGCTGTGGTTAAATACGTGACCGACCAGACACAAAACGCCTGCCCAGGCTTGACAGGGCAGGGGTATGAAACGTATGTTTCAAACAAGTGTTTGTCAGGTGGAATTAGCATGGCCCAGTCGGAAACCGTTGAACGCATACTCGACGCTGCCGAGCAGTTGTTCGCGGAAAAAGGTTTTGCCGAAACCTCGTTGCGGCTGATCACCAGCAAGGCCGGGGTAAACCTGGCGGCGGTGAATTATCATTTCGGCTCGAAGAAAGCCCTCATCCAGGCCGTTTTCTCGCGCTTCCTCGGGCCGTTCTGTGCAAGCCTCGAGCGTGAGCTGGACCGCCGCCAGGCGCGTCCCGAGCACAAGGCCAACCTTGAGGAACTGCTGGAAATCCTGGTGGAGCAGGCCATGGTGGTGCAGCCGCGCAGCGGCGACGACCTGTCCATCTTCATGCGCCTGCTGGGCCTGGCCTTCAGCCAGAGCCAGGGCCACCTGCGCCGTTACCTGGAAGACATGTACGGCAAGGTGTTCCGCCGCTACATGCTGCTGGTCAACGAAACCGCGCCGCGCATTCCGCCGCTGGAGCTGTTCTGGCGCGTGCACTTCATGCTTGGCGCCGCCGCCTTCAGCATGTCCGGCATCAAGGCCCTGCGCGCCATTGCCGAGACCAATTTCGGCATCGACACCTCCATTGAGCAGGTCATGCGCCTGATGGTGCCGTTCCTCGCCGCCGGCATGCGCGCCGACAGCGGCGTAACCGACGAAGCCATGGCCAGCGCGCAATTGCGCCCGCGCAGCAAGTCGACGCCGACCCTGGCCAAGGCCTGAAACAATTGACGGTGGGCGCGGCGGGCAGCTTCCGCTAAGCTAGCCGCCCATGCCTATTCTGAACCTGCGGCGTCGTCCAGGCGCCGTGATTTCCCCCTTGCTGATCGACCCCCGCGTGGCCCCAGGCTGCGTGGGGCGGCACGCATGCACCCGCGAATCAAGGACTACCCCATGACTTCCCGCCTTCAAGGCTCGTTGATGGTCGATATCGCCGGCACCTGGCTGACCGCCGAAGACCGCCACCTGCTGCGCCAGCCCGAAGTGGCCGGCCTGATCATCTTCGCCCGCAACATCGAGCACGCGCGCCAGGTGCGCGAGCTGACCGCGTCCATCCGCGCCATTCGCCCGGACCTGATTCTGGCCGTGGACCAGGAAGGCGGCCGGGTGCAGCGCCTGCGCCAGGGCTTCGTGCGCCTGCCAGCCATGCGTGCGCTGGCCGACAACGCCAATGCCGAGTACCTGGCCGAGCAGTGCGGCTGGATCATGGCCACCGAAGTGCTGGCCGTGGGCCTGGACCTGAGCTTCGCCCCGGTGCTGGACCTGGACCACCAGCGCAGCGCCGTGGTGGGCAGCCGCGCCTTCGAGGGCAACCCCGAGCGCGCCGCCGCCCTGGCCGGTGCGTTCATCAAGGGCATGAACGCCGCCGGCATGGCCGCGTGCGGCAAGCACTTCCCTGGCCATGGCTGGGCCGAGGCCGATTCCCACGTGGCCATTCCCACCGACGAGCGCAGCCTTGAGCAGATTCGCGCGCTGGACCTGGTGCCGTTTGCGCGCCTGAGCAAGCAACTGGCGGCGGTGATGCCGGCCCACGTCATCTACCCGCAGGTCGACAGCCAGCCTGCCGGCTTCTCGCGCCGCTGGCTGCAGGACATCCTGCGCGGCGAGCTGCAATTCGACGGCGTGATCTTCAGCGACGACCTGTCCATGGCGGGCGCCCACGTGGTCGGCGACGCTGCCAGCCGCATCGAGGCGGCCTTGACCGCCGGTTGCGACATGGGCCTGGTGTGCAACGACCGCGCTGCCGCAGAGCTGGCGCTCAGCGCCGCCCAGCGCCTGCAGGTGCAGCCGTCGCCGCGCATCGCCGGCATGCGTGGCCAGGCGTTCAGCAACGTCGAATACCGCCAGAACCCACGCTGGCTGACTGCCGTAGCAGCGCTGCGCGACGCCCAACTGATCGACTGAGGGTAATTCATGACTGTCTACGCGATTATCGGCGGCACCGGCCTGACCCAGCTCGAAGGGCTGACCATCACCCGCAGCCTGGCCCTGGACACGCCCTACGGCGCGCCCTCGGCCGATATCCTGCAGGGCGAGTATGCCGGCCACGAGGTGCTGTTCCTGGCCCGTCACGGCCACCCGCACCGGGTGCCGCCGCACAAGGTCAACTACCGCGCCAACGTCTGGGCATTGAAGCAGGCGGGCGCCCAGGCAATCCTGGCCGTCAATGCGGTGGGTGGCATTCACCCGGCCATGGGCACCGGGCATTTGTGCGTGCCGCACCAGTTGGTGGACTACACCAGCGGGCGCGAGCACACCTTCTTCGCCGATGACCTGGAGCAGGTCACCCACATCGACTTCAGCTACCCCTACACCGAAGCGCTGCGCACCCGGCTGATCTCTGCCCTGGCTGCGCAGGGCCTGGCCTACAGTGATTTTGGCGTGTACGCCTGCACCCAGGGGCCGCGCCTGGAAACCGCGGCGGAGATCGTGCGGCTGGAGCGCGATGGTTGCGACATCGTCGGCATGACCGGCATGCCCGAAGCGGCCCTGGCGCGCGAGTTGGGGCTGGATTACGCCTGCCTGGCGTTGGTGGTGAACCCGGCGGCGGGCAAGTCGACGGCGGTGATCACCATGGCCGAGATCGAGCAGGCCCTGCACGACGGCATGGGTAAGGTAAAGGCCACCCTGGCCCACGTCCTGGCAGCCCCGGCCACCCGCCCGTAATCGGGCGCTGCCGCAGGCTGCGTCCGGCCCCAACGCAATCTCCCTGGAAGTACGCGGCGCCCCCGGACGCGGCCTTGCGGCCGCTGCTACGGTGGGCGGCGGCCGGTCACGACGCAACTTTCCGAAAATACGCGGTTTATTTCGGTTTGCGCGGCTTGCGGCCGGGCAGGGGTTCGAACAGCGCGTCGATGTCTTCGGGGGCCAGCTTCCAGTCGCCGGCCTCGCGGCCATCGAGGATGCCCGAGGCCAGCGCCGATTTTTCCGATTGCAGGTGCTGGATCTTCTCCTCCACCGTGCCGCGGGTGATCAGTTTGTAGACGAACACCGGTTTCTCCTGGCCAATGCGGTACGCACGGTCGGTGGCCTGGTGCTCGGCGGCCGGGTTCCACCATGGGTCGTAGTGGATCACCGTGTCGGCGGCGGTCAGGTTCAGGCCTACGCCGCCAGCCTTCAGGCTGATGAGGAAGATCTGCACCTTGCCTTTCTGGAAGTCCTGCACCGGTATGCGACGGTTCTTGGTAGAGCCGGTCAGCAGCGCGTACTCGATGCCGCGGTGCTGCAGTTCCTGCTCGATCAGCCCCAGCATCGAGGTGAACTGCGAGAACAACAGGATGCGCCGGTTCTCCAGCAGCAGCTCTTCAAGCATTTCCATCAGGCTGGCCAGCTTGCCCGAGCTGTGGCCGGGGCGGGGAGGGGCGACGCTGTTGACCAGGCGCAGGTCGCAGCACACCTGGCGCAGCTTGAGCAGCGCCTCCAGGATGATGATCTGGCTGCGCGCCACGCCCTTGCGGGTGATCTCCTCGCGCACTTTGCGGTCCATGGCCAGGCGCACGGTCTCGTACACATCGCGCTGCGCCTCGTTGAGTTCCACCCAATGGGTGATCTCGGTCTTGGCCGGCAGTTCGGTGGCCACCTGCTCCTTGGTGCGGCGCAGCAGGAACGGCTTGATGCGCGCGTTGAGGTGCTGCAGGCGCTCTTGGTCGCCGTGTTTCTCGATGGGCACGCGGTAGTCGCGGTTGAACGCCTTGGCGTCGCCCAGCCAGCCCGGCAACAGGAAGTGGAACAGCGACCACAGCTCGCCCAGGTGGTTTTCCAGCGGCGTGCCGCTCAGGCACAGGCGCTGGCGCGCACGCAGCTGTCGCGCGGCCTGGGCGGCCTTGCTGCCGGGGGTCTTGATGTACTGGGCCTCGTCGAGAATCAGCACGTGCAGCGGCACCTTGCTCAGCGCCTCCAGGTCCTTGGGAAGCAAGGCGTAGGTGGTCAGCAGCACGTCGTAGTCGAACAGGTGATCGAAATGCTTCTTGCGCCCGGCGCCGTGCAAGGCCGCCACGCGCAAGGTGGGGGCGAAGCGCTGGGCCTCGTCCTGCCAGTTGGGGATCAGGCTGGTGGGCATCACCACCATGGCCGGCCGGTCCAGGCGCCCGGCATTCTTTTCGCACAGCAGGTGCGCCAGGGTCTGCAGGGTCTTGCCCAGGCCCATGTCGTCGGCGAGGATGCCGCCCACTTCCAGCTCGCGCAGCGCCTGCATCCAGCTCAGGCCTTCGTGTTGATAGGGGCGCAGCGTGGCCTTGAGGTCGGCGGGCGCCACGGCAGGCTGGGTGCGGATATCGCGCAGGCGTTCGGCAAAGCCCCGCAGGCGCTCGCCGCCCTCCCAGTTCAGCGGCAGCTCCTTGAGCGCGTTCAGCCGCGTGGCGTCGGGCGTGGGCAGGCGCAGGCGGGTTTCGCCCGGCTCGCGCAGGTAGAAGTCGCCCAGGGTCGCCAGCACCGGCTTCAGGCGGCCGTAGGGCAGGGCCACCTGGATCAGCTTGGGCCTGTTGGCCTGGGGGCTGTGCACCGGCACCAGAATCTGTTCGTCGTCGCGGCGCCGCGCCAGCTGCGCCGGGTTCAGCAGCTCGGGGTGGGTGCGCAGCAGGTTGATCAGGATGGGCAGCAGGCTCAGGCGCTCGCCGTTGACCACAATGCCCAGTTCCAGGTCGAACCAGTCGCGGTCGCCCGCCTCGTCGATCACCGCGTACCAGTCGTCCACCGGCGTCAGGTCGAAGGCAAAGTCGTCCGAATACTCAATTTCCCAGCCCTGGTCGCGCAGCACCGGCAGGTCGTTGAGCACAAAGCGCAGCCAGGCGCTGTCGTTGGGCAGCTCGAAGATGTCGCCGGCGCTTTCCGGCAGCGCCTTGCTTTGCCGGGTGGCGATGCGGAAGCCCAGGCCCTGCAGGGTCTCGCGCAGCAGTTTTTCGCTCAGGGGTTGGCGGGAGACGGCCGGTTCGTGAGGCATGCGGCTGCTGGACACATAGTGACCGGCATAGCCGAACGCCAGCGCGGCGCGGTGCTGGATATGCCGCTGCATGCGGCCGTTGCGCGGTTCAAACGCGCTGAACTCGACGCTGCCCAGCCACAAGCGTGGCCGGGGTTCGAGGGTGGTCAGGTGTTCGGACATTTAGCTGGCAGACACCTTGTTCAAAACAGCGGTACTCATGCGGACTTCGGCGTCAGGCGCTCGAACAGCGCCTCCAGGGTGTTGAAGCGCTCTTCGGCACGCTCCATCGGCACCATGAACTTGAACAGCGTGGCGCCTTCGAATTTGTAGCGGTTGGGTTGGCCCTGGATCAGCTTGATCAGCACCAGCGGGTCCACCGGCGTCTCGGCGGCGAACTCGATGCGGCCGCCCTGCGGCCCGGCGTCGACCTTCTTGATGCCCAGGGTTTCCGCCTGCAGCTTGAGCAGGGTCAGGCGCACCAGGTTCTTGGTCGGTTCGGGCAGCAGGCCGAAGCGGTCGATCATCTCCACCTGCAGGTCCTTGAGGCCATCCTCGTCCACCGCCGAGGCGATGCGCTTGTACAGGATCAGCCGCGCATGCACGTCGGGCAGGTAGTCCTCGGGAATCAGTGCCGGCAGGCGCAGGTTGATTTCCGGGCCACCGCCCAGCGGCTGGTCGAGGTTGGGCTGCTCGCCCTTGCGGATGGCCTTCACCGCACGTTCCAGCATTTCCATGTACAGGGTGAAGCCCACGGCCTGGATCTGGCCGCTCTGGCCTTCGCCCAGCAGCTCGCCGGCGCCGCGGATTTCCAGGTCGTTGGTGGCCAGCACGAAGCCTGCGCCCAGGTCCTGGGTGTTGGCGATGGCCTCCAGGCGCTTCTCGGCGTCCGGGGTGATCTGTTGCCGGGGCGGCGTCAGCAGGTAGGCGTAGGCTTGGTGGTGGCTGCGGCCTACGCGGCCACGCAGCTGGTGCAGCTGGGCCAGGCCGAATTTGTCGGCGCGCTCGATGATGATGGTGTTGGCGCTGGGCACGTCGATGCCGGTCTCGATGATGGTCGAGGCAATCAGCACGTTGAAGCGCTTGTGGTAGAAGTCGCTCATCACCTGTTCGAGTTCGCGCTCGCGCATCTGCCCGTGGCCGATGCCGATGCGCGCCTCCGGCACCAGTTCGGCGAGGTCGGCGGCGCACTTCTCGATGGTCTTCACGTCGTTGTGCAGGTAGTACACCTGGCCGCCGCGCAGCAGTTCACGCAGCAGCGCTTCTTTCACGGTGCTCTTGTTCTGCTCCATGACGAAGGTGCGCACCGACAGCCGCCGCGCGGGCGGGGTGGCAATGATGGACAGGTCGCGCATGCCCGACACCGCCATGTTCAGCGTGCGCGGGATGGGCGTGGCGGTCAGGGTGAGGATGTCGACTTCGCTGCGCAGAGCCTTGAGCTGCTCTTTCTGGCGCACGCCGAAACGGTGTTCCTCGTCGATGATCACCAGGCCCAGGTTCTTGATCTTGACGTCGTCCTGCAGCAGCTTGTGGGTGCCGATGACGATATCGATCTTGCCTTCGGCCAGCTCTTCCACGGCGGCGCTGACTTCCTTGGCGGACTTGAAGCGGCTCATCACCTCGACACGCACCGGCCAGTCGGCGAAACGGTCGCGGAAGCTGTTGTAGTGCTGCTGGGCGAGCAGGGTGGTGGGCACCAGGATGGCCACCTGGCGGCCGCCGTGCACGGCGATGAACGCCGCACGCATGGCCACCTCGGTCTTGCCGAAGCCGACGTCGCCGCACACCAGGCGGTCCATGGGCTTGGGCGCGAGCATGTCGTCGCGCACCGCTTCGATGGCGGTCTGCTGGTCCGGGGTTTCCTCGAAGGGGAAGCCGGCGCTGAAGGTGGCGTAGTCCAGCGACGGGTCGGCGAACGCATAGCCCTTGCGCGCGGCACGGCGGGCGTAGATATCGAGCAGCTCGGCGGCCACGTCGCGCACCTGTTCGGCGGCCTTGCGCTTGGCTTTCTGCCAGGTTTCCGAGCCCAGCCGGTGCAGCGGCGCCAGGGCGTCATCGCTGCCGGTGTAGCGGGCAATCAGGTGCAGGTTGGCCACCGGCACGTACAGCTTGGCGTTCTCGGCGTATTCCAGGGTGAGGAATTCGGCCACCTGGTTTTCGATTTCCAGGGTCGCCAGGCCCAGGTAGCGGCCCACACCGTGGTCGATGTGCACCACCGGCGCGCCTTCGCGCAGCTCGGCAAGGTTCTTGATGACCGCGTCGTTGTTGCCGTCGGTGCGTTTTTCCCGGCGGCGGCGCTGCATCACGCGCTGCCCGAACAGCGGGCTCTCGGCCACCAGCGCCAGGGCCGGGTCGTCCAGCACCAGGCCTTCGTCCAGCGGCGCGATGGTGATGGCCAGGCGGTCCTTGCCGCCGGCAAAGTCGGCCCAGCCATCGACGGTTTTCGGTTTCAGCTTGAGGCGGTCCAGCAGCTCCAGCAGCACTTCGCGGCGGCCGGCCGATTCGGCCGTGAACAGCACGCGGCCAGGAAACTGGTCGAGGAAGTTCGACAGCGCCGCCAGCGGCTGGTTGGCTTTCGCCTCGATGGCAAGGTTGGGCAGTACCTGCGCCGGGAAGCGGTCGCGGCCCGCGCCAGGCTCGATGTCGGCCTGGCTGACCACCACGCGCGGCCAGCCCTTGAGGCGGGCGAAACAGTCTTCCACCGGCAGGAACAGCTCGGCCGGCGGCAGCAGCGGGCGCTGCTTGTCGATCTTGCGTTCCTCGTAGCGGTTGCGCACGTCGTTCCAGAAGTTTTCCGCCGCCTGCTCGATGCCTGGCAGCGAGAACACCTGGGTGTCCTGGGGCAGGTAGTCGAACAGCGTCGAGGTGTCTTCGAAGAACAGCGGCAGGTAGTACTCAATGCCGGCCGGGGTGATGCCGCTGCTCAGGTCCTGAAAGATCGGCGTGCGGCGGAAGTCGACATCGAAACGCTCGCGGAAGCGCGCCTTGAAGCGCGTCACGGCTTCCTTCTGCAGCGGGAACTCGCGGGCCGGCAGCAGGCGCACCGAGTCCACCTTGTCGATGGAACGCTGGGTTTCCGGGTCGAAGGTGCGCAGGGTCTCGATTTCGTCATCGAACAGGTCGATGCGGTACGGCAGCTTGCTGCCCATGGGGAACAGGTCGATCAGCGCGCCGCGCACGGTGAACTCGCCGTGCTCGTACACCGTGTCCACGTAGCGGTAGCCGCTGGCCTCCAGGCGCGTGCGCATCTGCTCCACGTCCAGCTTCTGGCCCACGTCCAGTACCAGGCTGCTGCCGAGCAGGAATTGCGTCGGCGCCAGCCTGTGTAGGGCAGTGGTGACAGGCACTACCAAAACACCATGATCCAGCTCCGGCAGCCGGTACAGGCTGGCGATTCGCTGGGAAATGATGTCCTGGTGGGGCGAGAACAGGTCGTAGGGCAGCGTTTCCCAGTCGGGGAAATGCAGCACGGGCAGGTCCGGGGCGAAGAAGCGCAGCTCCTGCTCCAGCCGGTCGGCACTTTGGCTGTCGGCGGTCAGCAGCAGGGTAAAGCGCTTGGCGGCGCTGGCGGCTTCGGCAATGGCCAGGCTCAGGGCGGCCCCTGGCAGGTTGCCCCAGGTGTGTTTCCCCGCGGTGGAGGACAGTAGCGGTAGACGCAGGACAGGCACGGGCGGTCAGGCTCCAGGCGTTGCGACAAAGACAACGATTGTACCGGCCCTTGGCCGGGCTGTCAGTTTCGACCGCTCGAAAACGAAACCTTGGCGCAAAAGCCCGGTCTATGAGCCTGTGTCGACAGGCGCTCATTGCTCCAGCGTGCGCTCGAAGTCATAATGTAGCCCCTTTTTTCTGTCCCTACATGTGGAAGGTTCCCGTGACTCAGAAGCCCGACCAGTGTCTTGGTGAATGGATCGATCGTGAAGCGCTCGCCGAGGCGATGATTCCGCTGATCGGTCAGCTCTACCGCAATAACAACGTGGTGAGCTCGATCTATGGCCGCAGCCTGATCAACCGTTCCGTCATTCAGATCCTCAAGGCCCACCGCTTTGCGCGTCACCGCCAGGCCGACGAAATCGAATTGTCTGTCCACGAGACGTTCCCCCTGCTCAAGGCCATGAGCGAGCTGAAACTGGGCGCCGCCTCGGTGGACCTGGGCCGCCTGGCCAACAAGTTCAAGGAACAGGGCAACGGCCGCACGGCCGAGCAGTTCGTCCGTGAGGAAATGGCCGACATCGTCGGTCAGCAGAACGCTTCCCCACGCAAGGGCAAGGACGTCGTGCTGTACGGTTTCGGTCGCATCGGCCGCCTGCTGGCACGCATCCTGATCGAGAAGACCGGTGGCGGCGACGGCCTGCGCCTGCGGGCCATCGTCGTGCGCAAGGGCGCCGAAAACGACCTGGTCAAGCGCGCCAGCCTGCTGCGTCGCGACTCGGTGCACGGCCCGTTCGACGGCACCATCACCATCGACGAAGCCAACAGCACCATCACCGCCAATGGCAACCTGATCCAGGTTATCTACGCGAAGAACCCGTCCGAAGTCGACTACACCCAGTACGGCATCAGCGACGCGCTGCTGGTGGACAACACCGGCGTATGGCGTGACGCCGACGGCCTGGGCCAGCACCTGGCCTGCCCGGGTGTCGACCGCGTGGTGCTGACCGCACCGGGCAAGGGCAAGCTGAAGAACATCGTCCACGGCATCAACCATGGCGAAATCACCGCTGACGACAAGATCGTTTCCGCGGCGTCCTGCACCACCAACGCCATCGTGCCGGTGCTCAAGGCCGTCAACGACAAGTTCGGCATCGTCAATGGCCACGTCGAAACCGTTCACTCGTACACCAACGACCAGAACCTGATCGACAACTTCCACAAGGGGTCGCGCCGTGGCCGCAGCGCCGCGCTGAACATGGTAATCACCGAGACCGGCGCTGCCACCGCTGCTGCCAAGGCGCTGCCTGAGCTGGCCGGCAAGCTGACCGGCAACGCCATTCGCGTACCGACGCCGAACGTCTCGATGGCCATCCTGAACCTGAACCTGGAAAAGGCCACCACTCGCGAAGAGATCAACGAGTACCTGCGCCAGATGGCCATGCACTCGGACCTGCACAAGCAGATCGACTTCGTGAACTCCCAGGAAGTGGTGTCCACCGACTTCGTGGGCTCGCGCCACGCCGGTGTGGTTGATGCCGAGGCGACTATCGCCAATGACAACCGCGTTGTGCTGTACGTTTGGTACGACAACGAATTCGGTTACAGCTGCCAGGTAGTGCGGGTGATGGAAGACATGGCGGGTGTGAACCCGGCTGCGTTCCCACGCTAAGCGCTAGCTTCAGCTTCAAATGAAAAAGCCCCGGCAGTGATGCTGGGGCTTTTTTTTGGGGGGCATCTCGAAATCCCGAGAAATCACAGCAGGGCCACACCAATCCAACGCCGGCCAAATAAAACGGTCCCGGGAGATGGTACTGGAATGGCACGCTGAAAACAGATGGTAGGAGCGGCCTGTGGCCGCGAAGCGCCGCGCGGGCGGCGCGCGATTTTGTAGGCGCAGGGGGAACAGCGGCTGGCGCTTATTGACCTCACCACTATTTCACGACATGCATTCAAGGGCTTTGCGATCCTCCGGTAGGTCGATCGCACTGGGTTCAAAAGTCCCCGGGTTGATATCGCGTCATGGCCGCGAAGTGCCAGCCGATGCTTATTCGGCGCTCATGAAACCGTGCGCCGCCCGCGCGGCGCTTCCCGGGCACGGCCCGGTCCTACTGTTTGTTTTCAGCGTGCCATTCCAGTGGCATCTCCCGGGGGCGCCTTGTTTGTCCGGCCGCATTTGCTGCAGAGGTCATGCCCTCGCTGCCTCAGCCGTCCGCACCGCATGCCTATTCCCATGAAACAACACCAACGTCGCCACCAACCCCAAAACCGCGGCACCACTCAACCAGATCCCCGGTGCCGCCTTGTTGTCCAGCACATGGATCAGGTAGGTGCAGGCTGCCGGGGTAAACCCGCCGAACGTGGCGGTGGCCAGGCTGTAGGCCAGCGAAAACCCGGTGGTCCGCACCTCCACCGGCATGATCTCGGTCAGCGCCACCACCATGGCGCCGTTGTAGCTGCCGTACAGGAACGACAACCACAGCTCCACCGTCAGCAACCGCTCAAAGCTGGGCGCCTGCACCATCCAGTTGAGGGTGGGGTAGGCCGTGAGAATCGCCAGTATGGTCGCCGCCAGCAGCAGCGGCTTGCGGCCGATGCGGTCGGACACCGCACCCATCACCGGTAGCCAGAAGAAGTTCGACAGGCCGATCAGCACCGTCACCAGCAGCGCGTCGAAGTCGGACAGGTGCAGTTCGGCCTTGCCGAAGGTGGGGGTGTAGGCGGTGATCAGGTAGAACGACACCGTGGTCATTACCACCAGCGCCATGCCGGCCAGTACCAGGCCGAAGTTCTGGCCGATGGAACGCACGATCTCCCTGAGGCTGGGGCGGTGCTTGCGCGCCTGGAATTCCGGGGTTTCTTCCAGTGAGCGGCGGATCATGAAGATGGCCGGCACGATCATGCAGCCGATCAGGAAAGGCACGCGCCAGCCCCAGTCGCCCATCTGTTCGGGGCTCAGCCAATGGTTCAGGCCCACGCCCAACAGCCCGGCGAACACCACGGCGGCCTGTTGGCTGGCTGACTGCCAGCTGACGAAGAAGCCCTTGCGGCCGGGCGTGGCTATTTCCGCCAGGTACACCGACACGCCGCCCAGCTCCACGCCCGCCGAGAAGCCCTGCAGCAGGCGGCCCAGCAGCACCAGCAAAGGCGCCGCCACGCCGAGGGTGGCGTAGCCGGGCACGCAGGCGATCAGTACGGTGCCCATGGCCATCATCGCCAGGGTCACGATCAACCCTTGGCGGCGGCCATGGCGGTCGATGTAGGCGCCAAGGAAAATTGCCCCCAGGGGGCGCATCAGGAAGCCGGCGCCGAAGGTCGCCAACGACAGCATCAGCGAGGCGAAGGCGTTGTCGGAAGGGAAGAAGGTCTTGGCGATGGCAGTGGCGTAGAAGCCATACACCATGAAGTCGAACATTTCGAGGAAGTTGCCGCTGACAACGCGAAATATCGCCTTGCCCTTACCGGTAGTCGAGGCCATGGGGATGCACTCACTGCTGTGTGGAGGTTGTTGCGGCCGTCAAGCACAGGCTTTTGCCGGATTTTGGCCGGTCGGCGGAAAATAATTTGTAACAAGATGTATAAGTGTAGGTCCTGGCGGGGATTCTGCTTGGGAGGTGTAACGTTTCAGCCGATCACTCAAGACGCCCGAGGCTGCAAAAGTGCCTCGCGCAAATTGTCAGAAAGGCCCCTGGGGGCCAGCCAGATGTTCAGGTATAGGCGTGCCAAGTCCTTGTCTTTGCTGGCAAAAATCACCTGGCCGTTACGCTCCAGGGTCAGCCCGGATACGCCTTCATAGGTAAGGGCATATCGGTCACCGGCATGGATGTCGGTGAAGCTTTGGTGCAGGCGGTTTATTTCCGGCTGGGCTGCGCGCAGCTGGCCGGGGTTGGCCTGGCGCAGCAGGGTGCGGGTGGCAGCCTTGATCACGTCGGCGCGGTCGATGTTGTGGAAGTAGAACAGCTCCAGGCGCTGGTCGCGCAGGCCGTCCACCGCCTGTTGCGGGCTGACGTCGGCCTCGCTGTAGAAGGCGGCGGCGTAGACATCGACGAATAGGTAATTGAGCAATGCCTGGCTTTTGCGCTGCAATGTCGGCGCCTGGCCCCACTGCGTGGCGAAATTGGCCTCGGTGAGGCGGTCGGCGCTGTTGCCCCAGGCCAGGGCGCAGAAGAAGAGCAGAAGCAACAGCGGCTTGTGGCGCATAATGGCGTCTTCCTCGAATGTCTGCCTCAAGGTTAAGTCAAAATTCGCCTGCCCATGCGCCTTGCCCGTCCTTTTCTTCTGCTCAACCTGCTGGCCACGCTGGCGGGTTGCAGCGGTGGCGACCCGGTGGAGTCCTTCAGTGGGCCCACCATGGGCAGCCGTTACAACATTCAGTATGTGCCTACGGCGCACACGCCACGGCCGCGCCAGGTACAGGCCGAGGTGGAACGCGTGCTCGGCGAGCTCGACCAGCAGCTGTCGCTGTACCGCGACGACTCGGAGCTGGTGCGCTTCAATGCGCTGCCCGCCGACAGTTGCCGGGTAATGCCGCCGGCGGTGCTGGAGCTGGTGCAGTACGGGCAGTCACTGTCCAGTGCCAGCGACGGTGCCTACGACCAGACCGTGGGGCCGCTGATGAACCTCTGGGGCTTCGGCCCGCAAAGCCACCTGCAGCAGGTGCCGCGCCCGGCCGTGCTGGCCCTGACCCGCCAGCGCGTGGGTTACCGCCATTTGAGTATCAGCGGCAACCAGCTGTGCAAGGACGCGGCGGTGCAGGTGGACCTCAACAGCGTGGCTGCCGGCTATGCGGTGGAGCGCATCGGCGCGCGCCTGCAGGCGCTGGGCATCGGCAGCTACCTGGCCGAGGCTACCGGCGAGCTGAAAGCGGCGGGGCGCAAGCCCGACGGCAGCGCCTGGCAAGTCAGCGTGCCCACGCCCGGGGTGGAAAACCAGCAGGCCAGCCAGACCCTGGGGGTGGATGGCTATGGCGTGTCTACCTCGGCCGAACACCGGCATTACTTCGTGCACGAAGAGCGGCGCTATTCCCACCTGCTGGATGCGCGCACCGGCGCGCCCGTCACCCACGACCTGGCGTCGGTGACCGTCATTCATCCTTCGGCGTTGTCGGCCGATGGCCTGTCGACGCTGTTGATGATCCTGGGGCCCGAGCAGGGCTGGAATTACGCCCTGGGCCATGACATCGCCGCGTTGTTCGTGCGGCGCGAGGGTCAGCTGTTGTCCAGCCGGCCGACGCCTGCATTCGAACGAATGGCTGCAGCAGGAAAAGTTGATCATTGACGCGCAGGTGATAGCCTTTGACGCGACCAAGGGTTAATGTTCGCGGCGTTTACGCTTCTATAGACTGCATCCCCGAGTTTTCGATGCCGCACTGGCGGCATGTTGAGCCGGAGGTACCAGAGTGGTGCCTCGGCCTGTTCTGAAGGAGTACGCATGGCTGTCTACAACTATGATGTAGTGGTGCTGGGTTCCGGGCCCGCGGGTGAAGGCGCGGCAATGAACGCCGCCAAGGCGGGGCGCAAGGTGGCGATGGTCGACAGCCGCCGCCAGGTCGGCGGCAACTGCACCCACCTGGGCACCATCCCGTCCAAGGCCTTGCGTCACTCGGTCAAGCAGATCATCCAGTTCAACACCAACCCCATGTTCCGGGCCATTGGCGAGCCGCGCTGGTTCTCGTTCCCCGACGTGCTGAAAAGTGCCGAACAGGTGATCGCCAAGCAAGTGGCCTCGCGCACCACCTATTACTCGCGTAACCGTGTCGACGTGTTCTTCGGCACCGGCAGCTTCTCCGACGAGCAGACCATCGAAGTGATCTGTGCCAACGGCGCCCAGGAAAAACTGGTGGCCAAGCAGATCATCATCGCCACCGGCTCGCGTCCATACCGCCCGGCCGACATCGATTTCCACCACTCGCGTATCTACGACAGCGACACCATCCTCAGCCTCACCCACACCCCGCGCAAGCTGATCATCTACGGCGCCGGGGTCATCGGCTGCGAATACGCGTCGATCTTCAGTGGCCTGGGCGTGCTGGTGGAACTGGTGGACAACCGCGAGCAGTTGCTGAGCTTCCTGGATTCGGAAATCTCCCAGGGCCTGAGTTACCACTTCAGCAACAACAACGTCATGGTTCGCCATAACGAGGAATACGACCGCGTCGAAGGCCTGGAAAATGGCGTGGTGCTGCACTTGAAGTCCGGCAAGAAAATCAAGGCCGACGCCTTGCTGTGGTGCAACGGCCGTACCGGCAACACCGACAAGCTGGGCCTGGAAAACATCGGCATCAAGGTCAATGGCCGTGGCCAGATCACGGTCGACGAAGCCTACCGCACCAGCGTGCCGACCATTTATGGCGCGGGCGACGTGATCGGCTGGCCAAGCCTGGCCAGTGCCGCCTATGACCAGGGCCGTTCGGCCGCGGGCAGCCTGGTGGACAATGGCAGCTGGCGCTACGTGAACGACGTGCCGACCGGCATCTACACCATTCCCGAGATCAGCTCCATCGGCAAGACCGAGGCCGAGCTGACCCAGGCCAAGGTGCCATACGAGGTGGGCAAGGCGTTCTTCCGCGGCATGGCCCGCGCGCAGATCTCCGGCGAGCCGGTGGGTATGCTGAAGATCCTGTTCCACCGCGAAACCCTGGAAATCCTCGGCGTGCACTGCTTCGGTGACCAGGCTTCGGAAATCGTGCACATTGGCCAGGCCATCATGAACCAGCCGGGCGAGCTCAATACCCTGAAGTATTTCGTCAACACCACCTTCAACTACCCGACCATGGCCGAAGCCTATCGGGTAGCGGCCTACGACGGCCTGAACCGGCTTTTTTGAGCGGCTCCGGCCGGTGGCCTGAGCCGGCCGGGGATACCGATTTCAGCGATTCCCGAGCGTGGCAGTGGCCAAACCGGGAAAGTCTGTAATCAGGCTGTCAACGCCGAAGTCGGCGAGCCTGCGCATCAGCGCCGGCTCGTTGACCGTCCACACCGACACATGCAACCCCTGGCGCTGGGCCTTGATCAGGCGCTCGGGGGTGCAGTGGGTCCAGTTCAGCGCCAACAGATTGCAACCATAGTTCTGGGCGACCTTCAGCGGGTCGAGCCAGGCGTATTCGGCCACCAGGCCGCGCGCCAGGTCCGGGGTCAGTTCGGCGGCGGCGCGCAGCACTTCGCGGGAGCTTGAGGTGATGGTCACCTTGTCCAGCAGCCCGTATTCCTGAGCCAGTTCGCGAATTGCCAGCACCGTGGTGGCGGCGCGGGTGCGCGAGGCACTCTTCACTTCCAGCTGCCAGTGCTCGAAATCACAGGCCTTGAACAGGTCTTCCAGGCGCGGGATAGGGCAGGGCTGCACCCAGCCCGGGCCGCCCCTGCGCGCGTCGTAGGTGACCAGGTCGGCGGCGTCGTGTTCCACCACCTTGCCGCGGCGGTCGGTGGTGCGTTTCAGGGTGGTGTCGTGGATGACCATCAACTGGCCGTCGCGCGACAGGTGCAGGTCCAGTTCGCAACGGCGCACGCCGTGCTTGAGGCATTCCTGGAAACTGGTGAGGGTGTTTTCCGGTGCTTCGCCTTTGGCGCCGCGGTGGCCATAAATAAGGGTCACGTCTGTTCCTTCAAAAAATGCAGAAGTCGGAGGAGGGCTGAAACTCAGGCACCCGAGGGATCGTTTTGTTCACGTTCGCGGCGCCGTTCGGCGGCCTGTTTTTGCAGGATGTAACGGGCCAGCAGTTGGCGCTGGGCGTCACTGATGTCATCGAACTCGGTGCCGACCTCGAACTGGCCGTCGGGCTTGGCATCGCAATGGGTAACCTTGGCCCGCAGCAGCAAGCCCAGGGCCTGGGGCATCAGCGCCATTTTCACCGACACGCGGGTGCCCGGGGCAATGGCCTGGGCCTGGCGGAATTCCACGCCACCTTCGGACAGCACCACCGGCTGCGGCTCGCCGATGTGCCCCAGGATGGTCTGCGCCACCACCTGGCTCAGCAGGTCGATGCGCTTGTTCTGGGCCTTGAGGAAGTTGCCCAGGGTGCGGTCGCTGTCGCTGAGTTGGCGCAGCAGGTGCTGGGACTCGAATTCGCTGAGGTGCAATTCGCTGAGCAGGTTGAACAGCGGTGAAGCATCTTGCAACAAGTCCGTGCCTGCGGCATCGGCAGCCGAAAGCGGTTGAATTTCCAGTGCGATCCTATCGTCGATACGGTAGTATTCGCGGCGATCTTCTTCATCTAATGTCGACATGGCGAACCCATGGTAGCGGCGGTGGTCTGAGTGTAAAGCTGCTCGTCAAGCCCCGCCACAAGGACGTTCCTCTTTCATTCGAACAAGCCCCGACATGTTCAGACCTCTCTTCGTGTTCATCGGCGCGCGTTACACCCGCGCCAAGCGTCGCAATCATTTTGTGTCATTCATTTCCCTGACCTCGATGATCGGACTCGCCCTTGGCGTGATCGTGATGATCGTGGTGCTCTCGGTGATGAACGGCTTCGATCATGAGATGCGCACCCGCGTGCTTGGCATGGTGCCCCACGCTACCATCGAGTCCAACAAGCCCATCAATGACTGGCAGGCCCTTGCCGCTAAAGTAAAGCAGAATCCTGCGGTTCTGGAGGTAGCCCCCTACACCCAGATGCAAGGGCTGATGACCAATAACGGCAAGGTCCAGAAGATGCTGCTCAACGGCGTCGACCCAGCCGAGGAGCGCAAGGTCACCATCCTTGACCAGTTCATCAAGCAGGGCAGCCTGGACGACCTGAAATCCGGCGAGTTCGGCATCATGCTGGGCGACAACGCGGCGAACAAGCTGGGCGTCACGGTGGGCGACAAGGTCACCTTCGTCACCCCGGAAGTCAGCATCACCCCGGCCGGCATGTTCCCGCGCATGAAGCGCTTCACCGTCACCGGCACCTTCCACGTGGGCGCCGGCGAGATCGACGGCTACCTGGGCCTGACCAACCTCGACGACCTGGCGCGCCTGCATCGCTGGCAGCCGGGGCAGGTGCAGGGCGTGCGGCTGAAGTTCGCCGACCTGTTCCAGGCGCCGCGGGTCTCATGGGAAATTGCCCAGAGCCTGGGCGACGAGTACTACGCGCGTGACTGGACCCGTACCCACGGCAACCTGTACCAGGCCATTGGCATGGAAAAATCCATGATCGGCCTGCTGCTGTTGCTGATCGTCGCGGTGGCGGCGTTCAACATCATTTCCACCCTGGTGATGGTGGTGAACGACAAGCGCGGTGACATCGCCATCCTGCGCACCCTGGGCTCCACGCCCGGGCAGATCATGCGCATCTTCATGGTGCAGGGCACCGTCATCGGCGTCGTCGGCACCTTGATCGGTGCGGGCCTGGGCATGCTCGCGGCCGTGAACGTCAGCGGCGCCATCGCGCTGCTGGAAAAGGTCATCGGGCACAAGTTCCTCAACCCCGACGTCTACTTCATCGATTACCTGCCGTCGCAACTCATGGCCAATGACGTGTTCATGGTCTGCGGTGCGGCACTGGTCCTGAGTTTCCTCGCGACCCTGTACCCGGCCTGGCGTGCGGCGCGCACCCAGCCGGCAGAGGCGCTACGTTATGAGTGAGTTGGGCATGAGTGATAAAGCAGTGCTGAGTTGCCGTAACCTGGGCAAATCCTACGAGGAAGGCCCGGAGTCGGTGGTGGTGTTGTCGAACCTGCAGCTGGAGCTGTTTGCCGGCGAGCGCGTGGCTATCGTTGGCCAGTCGGGCTCGGGCAAGAGTACCCTGTTGAACATGCTGGGCGGCCTAGATACCCCCAGCACCGGCAGCGTCTGGCTGGCCGGCGAGCAATTGTCGGCGCTGAACGAGAAGGCCCGCGGCCTGCTGCGCAACCGCGCGTTGGGCTTTGTCTACCAGTTCCACCACCTGCTGCCCGAGTTCACCGCACTGGAGAACGTGTGCATGCCGCTGCTGATTGGCAAGACGCCTATTCCGGAAGCCAAACAGCGTGCTACCGCGCTGCTCGAGCGCGTGGGCCTGGGCCACCGGCTGTCGCACAAGCCGGCCGAGCTGTCGGGCGGCGAGCGCCAGCGCGTGGCCATCGCCCGTGCGCTGGTGAACAAACCCGGGCTGGTGATGCTCGACGAGCCCACCGGTAACCTCGACCAGCACACCGCCCAGGGTATCCAGGACCTGATGCTGGAGTTGAGCGTGTCGTTGCGCACCGCCTTCCTGGTGGTGACCCACGACCTCAACCTGGCCCGGCAGATGGACCGTGTATTGCGCCTGGAAGAGGGCCGTCTGGTCCCGATCTAAGCCCTTGCGCCCGGGTTCGCCCGGGCGTTGCTCCAACCCTTTTTCCAGGTGCCTTGACGTATGTTCAGACCCTTATCCATCTTCGTCGGCGCGCGCTATACCCGGGCCAAGCGCCGCAACCATTTCATCTCGTTCATTTCCATGACCTCGATGATTGGCCTGGCCCTTGGCGTGCTGGCGATGATCGTGGTGCTGTCGGTGATGAACGGTTTCCAGAAGGAAATGAGTTCGCGCATCCTCGGCATGGTGCCGCACGCCACCATCCTCGGCGCCAAGCCGCTGGACGACTGGCAGCCGGTGGCCGCCGCCGCGCTGAAGAACCCCGAAGTGCTGGCCGCGGTGCCGTTCACCGACATGGACGGCATGCTCTCGTACAAGGGCTACATGCAGCCGATCCAGGTCAGCGGCGTGGACCCGGCGCAGGAAGGCAAGGTCTCGATCGTTGCCGACCACATCACCAAGGGCGCGCTGCAGGACCTGAAGCCTGGCGAGTTCGGCGTGGTCATCGGCGACATTACCGCACGCCGTTTCGGCCTCAACGTGGGCGACAAGATCACCCTCATCGTGCCGGAACTCAGCGACGAACCGGGTGGCATCACCCCACGCCTGCAGCGCCTGAACGTGGTGGGCGTGTTCAAGGTGGGCGCCGAGCTGGATGGCTCCATGGCCCTGATCCACATGGCCGATGCCGCGCAAATCCAGCACTGGCAGCCCAACCAGGTGCAAAGCGTGCGCCTCAAGCTGAAAGACCTGTACATGGCGCCGCAGGTGTCGAAGACCATCGCCGCCGGCCTGGGCAACGGCTTCAAGGCCGATGACTGGACCCACACCCAGGGCAGCCTGTTCAGCGCCATGAAGATGGAAAAAACCATGATCGGCCTGTTGCTGCTGATGATCGTCGCCGTGGCTGCCTTCAACATCATTGCCACGCTGATCATGGTGGTGAACGACAAGGGCGCCGACATCGCCATCCTGCGCACCATTGGCGCCACGCCGCGGCAGATCATGGGCATATTCATGGTCCAGGGCACGGTGATCGGCGTGGTTGGCACCCTGATCGGCGGCGTGCTGGGGGTTATCGCCGCCATCAACGTCAGCGCCGTGGTGGGCTGGCTGGAGCGTACCACCGGCCAGCACATCTTCACCTCGGACGTGTACTTCATCAGCAATCTGCCATCGGACCTGCAGGCGGGCGACGTGATCATGATCTGCAGTGCGGGCCTGATCCTCAGCTTCCTGGCCACCGTGTACCCGGCCTGGCGCGCCGCGCAGATCGAACCCGCCTACGCGCTGCGCTACGAGTAACAGCCCTTGTGGGAGCTGGCTTGCCAGCGAGCTTTTTGAAGCCCTGAAAAACTCGCTGGCAAGCCAGCTCCCACAAAACCGCTACAAAAAGTTAAACTGGGCGGGTTTACTCACGTCCAGGTTTCCAACATGCATCCCGCAGCCGAACATTCGCCGTTGGGCAAGTCCAGCGAATACATCTCCACCTACACGCCATCCCTGTTGTTCCCCATCCCCCGCGCGGCCAAATGGGCCGAACTGGGCCTGAGCGCCGACACCCTGCCGTACCAGGGCGTCGACTTCTGGAACTGCTTCGAGCTGTCGTGGCTGCAGCCGTCGGGCAAGCCGGTGGTGGCCATCGGTGAGTTCAGCATTCCGGCCGACTCGCCGAACATCATCGAGTCGAAGTCGTTCAAGCTGTACCTCAACTCCCTGAACCAGACGCCGTTCGACAGCGTCCAGGCGCTGGAAGCCTGCCTGGTCCAGGACCTGTCCGCCGCTGCCGGCAAGCCGGTGGGCGTGCGCGTGCGGCGCCTGGCCGAGGTTGAGGCAGAAGGCGTGGTGGCCCTGCCGGGTGTGTGCATCGACGACCTGGACGTCAGCATTTCCAGCTACGAGCACCCGCAGCCCGAGCTGCTGCGCTGCGACCCGTCGCGGGTGGTGGAAGAGAGCCTGCACAGCCATTTGCTGAAATCCAACTGCCCGGTCACCAGCCAGCCCGATTGGGGCAGCGTGGCCGTGCACTACCGCGGCCCGGCCCTGGAACACGCCAGCTTCCTGGCGTACCTGGTGAGCTTCCGCCAGCATTCGGACTTCCACGAGCAGTGCGTGGAGCGGATTTTCATGGACTTGCAGCGCCTGCTGAACCCGCAGGAGCTGACGGTATACGCGCGCTACGTGCGCCGCGGCGGGCTGGACATCAACCCGTACCGCAGCACCTCGGCAGTTACCCTGGCGAACGGGCGGTTGGTGCGTCAGTAGACTGCCTGGGGAAATGGGTTGTGGGAGCGGGCTCTGCCCGCGAAAGGAGCGCCACGTATTCTCTGTGAAACCGCGGCGTCTCATTCGCGGGCAGAGCCCGCTCCCACGAAGGAAATATTTTCCCGGGTCAGATACCCATGCCACCCAGGGTCTGGACAATGTTGCGCAGCGTTCCGGCCAGCCCCGGGTGCTCCACTTCGAAGCGCTCCACGGCAAGGTTCACGCCGTCGGCGAGGTTGGGGTTGTTGGTGGCGGCTTCAAGTTTCAGTTCGGCGTCGATCTGCGCCATCAACTGCTGCAGGTGGTCACGCTCGTCTTGCGACAGCGGCGGGTTCTGCTCCAATTGCTCGCGCAATGTGTTCAATTGCTCTTGCAGTTCGCGGGCAGGCATGGCGATCTCCCTTCAATGATAGGCACAGCCATTGACCGCGGCGCGCTGCCAAAGGTCCATGACTGACCTTTAGATTAATCCACTGCCGCGTTCCCTGCATGATCCTGATCAATGCACTCGTATCAGGGTTTTTCACCCTTGTAGCGGCGCAGGGCGATGTCGGCAAGGCACGCCTCCAGCTCCTCCAGGTGGTCGATCACCGAGTGCACCCCCAGGGCAAACAGCTTCAGCGTGGCCTTGCCGCGCAGCAGGTCGCGCTCGCGCGGCTCCAGTTCCTCCCATTGTTCGGCCGACAGCCCGCACAGTGGCCCGCACGAGGCCAGGCCCACGGTCCACAGCCCGGCGTTGAGGCCCGATTGCAGCAGGCGCGGGTTGCCGCTGACCAGCACGCAGCCGTCCAGCCGCGAGACGTTCAGCTGCATCAGTGCCTGCCAGCAGGCGTCGGGGGCTGGCCATGGGTTGCCGTCGGGTACGCCGATGGCCTTCACCCAGCGCGGCAGTGGCGCGGCCAGGGGCAGGGCGAGGGTGTCGTCCAGTTCGTCCAGCCAGGCGCAGGGCACGCCCTGGTGGCGCAATAATTTCAAGGCTTGCAGGGCGCCCGGGGTGGGGCCGGCGTCAGGTTCGGTGCGTGCGCCGAAATCCACCAGGCAACCGCTGAGGCCGAACAGCAGCGCGGTGAAGGTGGGGACGCAGGGTGCGGTGTCGGGCATGTCGGCTTCCCTGTATGGACCGCCAAAGGCTACGGACCTTGCGTTACAGTTGGATGAACCCCTGGTGACCGCCCTGGTCTGTCAGTAACGGCTATGCGACTAAACTGCCGATTCAGGCGCAGAAGCTTTATACTGAGCCACTTTGCACGGTGCCCTTCGGGCTGCCGAATCGAATCCAAGGAGTAACGTCTATGCGCTTGATCGGTACGGGTGTGATCGATCGTCTGGCCAAGGCCTGCCTGATCGCAGGCGTTGTCATGGCGCCAGTAATGGCCCAGGCCGCCGAGGAAGACCCATGGGAAGGGGTTAACCGGGTCATCTTCCGCTTCAACGATACCCTCGACACCTACGCGCTCAAACCGATCGCCCAGGGCTATCAGTGGGTCACCCCGCAGTTCATGCAGGACGGCGTGCACAACTTCTTCAACAACATCGGTGACGTCGGCAACTTCGCCAACGATGTGCTGCAGGCCAACCCGCACGCCGCGGGCGTCGATACTGCGCGCCTGCTGCTCAACACCACCCTGGGCGTTGCCGGCTTCGTCGACGTGGGCACCCGCATGGGCCTGCAGCGCAACGACCAGGACTTCGGCATCACCCTGGGCAAGTGGGGCGTGCCAAGCGGCCCGTACGTGATGATACCGCTGCTGGGCCCGAGCACCGTGCGTGACGGCATTGCCAAGTACCCGGACAGCTTCACCCAGCCGTACCGCTACATGGATGACATGTCGCTGCGCAACAGCCTGTTCGCCGCCGGCATCGTCGACACTCGCGCCCAGTTGCTGCAGGCCGAGAAGATGATCAACGGCGACAAGTACATCTTCATCCGCAATGCCTACTTGCAAATGCGCGAATTCAAGGTCAAGGACGGTCACGTCGTCGACGACTTCTGATTCGCCGGTGCACGAAAAAAGGCGACCCTCGGGTCGCCTTTTTTCATCCGGGCGCGGTCAGCTCATCTGCAAGATGGTCAGGCCCAGGGTCTGCAGCCCGGCGCCCAGCTCTTCGGCCCGCACCACCTCTGCCTGGGCGTCCAGGTCGCGCAGCGCCGCGTGCTCGGAGGGCAGGTGCACGCCCACCACCGCGCCCACCTGCAGCGCACTGCGCGCCTCTATCTGCATGCCGGTGCTGGAAAGGTCGCGGCACACGCCCAGCACGCGCTGGCCGTCGACGATGAGAAACACCTTGGCGTTGACCGTCATGCGGATGAAATCGCGTTTTTCGGCGAAGTCGCGGTCGGGTTGGGTCATGGGCTGCATCCTTCCATTAGGTTGCTTGCGGATAGGTTTTTATAACCCCCGGTGATTTGCGCTGTAAAGACGTCAAGCGACCATCGGCACACGCTTGAAACACCCGGCGGATGGGAGTACCGTCTGCGCCTTAGAGGGCACCTCTGAATCACCGTCGCAGGCACTTGGCCTTGCAACGGCTGTCAAGAGAGGCTAGAAGTGAATCCAGTAAGCGAGCTCAGGCCCGGCCGAGTACCTTACGCCAACCAATTTCTGGCGCCGTTTGCCCACATGCAGAAAACCAGTGCCACGCTGCTGATAATCGATGATGACGACGTAGTGCGCGCGAGTCTCGCCGCCTACCTGGAAGACAGTGGTTTCAGCGTCCTGCAGGCTTGCAACGGCCTGCAGGGACTTCAGGTATTCGAGCAGGAAAAGCCCGATCTCGTGATCTGTGACTTGCGCATGCCGCAGGTTGGCGGCCTTGAGCTTATCCGCCAGGTCACCGAGCGCGCGCCGGACATGCCGGTCATCGTGCTGTCCGGTGCGGGGGTCATGAACGACGCCGTCGAGGCGTTGCGCCTGGGTGCGTCCGACTACCTGATCAAGCCACTCGAAGACCTGGCGGTGCTCGAACACTCGGTTCGCCGGGCGCTCGACCGTGCCTGGCTGCTGCAGGAAAACCAGCGTTATCGCGAAAAGCTCGAAACCGCCAACCGTGAACTCGAAGCCAGCCTGCACCTGTTGCAGGAGGACCAGAACGCCGGGCGCCAGGTGCAGATGAACATGCTGCCCGAGAGCCCCTGGGTGGTCGACGGTTTCAAGTTCGAGCACCAGATAATCCCCTCTTTGTACCTTTCAGGTGATTTCGTCGACTGTTTTCGCGTTGATGAGCGTAGAGTGGCATTCTATCTGGCTGACGTTTCCGGGCATGGTGCCTCCTCGGCCTTCGTGACCGTGCTGTTGAAATTCATGACCACGCGCCTGATGTTCGAATTCAAGCGCAATGGCACCCTGCCGGAGTTCAAGCCGTCGGAAGTGCTGGGCCATATCAACCGCGGCCTGATCAACTGCAAGCTGGGCAAGCATGTGACCATGGTGGGCGGGGTGATCGACGAAGACACGGGGCTGCTGACCTACAGCATTGGCGGGCACCTGCCGCTGCCGGTGTTCTTCAGCCAGGGCCAGGTGCGTTACCTGGAAGGGCGGGGTTTGCCGGTGGGGCTGTTCAACGAAGCCACCTACACTGACCACGTGCTGGAATTACCGGAGAGCTTCAGCCTGACCTTGTTCTCTGATGGCATTCTGGACCTTTTGCCCGGCGAAACACTCAAAGATAAAGAGGCTGCCTTGCCGGAAATCGTCAAGGAAGTCGGCGGCGGCCTGGATGGCCTGCGGCAGAAGTTTGGATTGGCCACGCTTGGGGAGATGCCGGATGATATCGCCCTGATGGTGCTTAGCAGGAACCTAGAATGAGTACTGGTAGAATCCAGTTCGCTGAACAAAATGGCACTTTCGTGCTGAAATTTGTTGGTGAAGTGCGCCTGACCCTGTGTTCGGCGCTGGATGCGACTATTGAAAAGATTTTCACTGCCCTGAACTTCTCGGCGATCGTCATCGATCTCACCGAGACGCGCAGCATCGACAGCACCACGCTGGGCCTGTTGGCCAAGCTGTCGATCCTGTCACGGCAAAAAGTCGGCCTGTTGCCCACCGTGGTCACCACCCACGATGACATCACGCGCCTGCTGCAATCCATGGGCTTCGACCAGGTGTTCAACATCGTTGGCCGGCCTATTCCGTGCCCCGAGTGCCTTACCGACCTGCCGTCCCAGGACCAGTCGGAAGACATCGTGCGCACCAAGGTGCTGGAAGCGCACAAGATCCTCATGGGCCTGAATGACTCCAACCGCGAAGCCTTCCACGACCTGGTCAGCGCGCTCGAACGCAGCTGATACCCGCCGGGTACAAAAAAGGGCGGCTCCCATGGGAGCCGCCCTTTTTTCGTTGCTGCGCCGCGATCAGATCTTGGCTTTCAGCAGCGCTTCCAGTTTTTCCTGGTCACGGGCGAACTGGCGAATGCCTTCGGCCAGCTTCTCGGTGGCCATGGCGTCCTCGTTGGACTCCCAGCGGAATTGCGCTTCGGTCAGCGGGTGCTTGGCTTCGCCGCCATTGCCTGGCTTGAGCTTGTGCGCCAGGGTGCCGGTGTCATCCGAGAGCTTCTGCAGCAGCTCGGGGCTGATGGTCAGGCGGTCGCAACCGGCCAGTTCTTCGATCTGGCTGATGTTGCGGAAGCTGGCGCCCATGACCACGGTATCGTAGCCGTTGGCCTTGTAATAGTTGTAGATGCGGGTAACCGACTGTACGCCCGGGTCTTCGGCACCGGTGTATTCCTGGCCGGTGGACTTCTTGTACCAGTCGTAGATGCGGCCCACGAACGGCGAGATCAGGAACACCCCGGCGTCGGCGCAGGCGGCGGCCTGGGCGAAGGAGAACAGCAGGGTCAGGTTGGTCTGGATGCCTTCCTTTTCCAGCTTCTCGGCGGCGCGAATGCCTTCCCAGGTGGACGCCAGTTTGATCAGCACGCGGTCGCGGCCAACGCCGGCCTTGTCGTACAGGTCGATCAGCTGGTGGGCCTTGCCCAGCAGGGCCGGCTCGTCGAACGACAGGCGCGCATCCACTTCAGTGGAAATGCGGCCAGGGATCACCTTGAGGATACCGCTACCCACCGACACCGCAAAACGGTCGCAGGCCAGGCCGATATCGCCCTTCACGTCACGCACCGCATCGTTCAGCAGGTCGGCGTAGCCCGGCATCGACGCGGCCTTGAGCAGCAGCGACGGGTTGGTGGTGGCGTCGACTGGCTTGAGGCGGCTGATCGCATCGATGTCGCCGGTGTCGGCAACCACAGTGGTAAATTGCTTGAGTTGTTCCAGCTTGGAAGTCATGAGCGTGCTCTGTCCTGTGCGATTGAGTGACATTACCCGACCGCCGCCAAGCGCTCAAGCGCTGCGGCCGTCGGGTGGAAGAAGTCTGCCGTTTAGAGCCCCAAATGGCCGCAACGGTTCCCCGTAGCAGCTGCCGAAGGCTGCGTCACGTGCGCAACGTCCATGACGCGGCCTGGCGGCCGCTGCTACAGGGCATCAGCGACCTTCGAGCAACATACCCGCCTGGTCCAGCAACCCCAGCGAATCCTTGGTCTTGTGAATATCCACCGACAACAACTGGCGGAACTTGCGCGCCCCCGGGAAGCCCTGGCCCAGCCCCAGGATATGCCGGGTCACGTGGTGCATCGCGCCACCTTCCTCAATATGCCGGGCAATGTACGGGCGCATCTTCGCCAGGGCCTCGGCACGGGTAATCACCGGCGCGGTGCTGCCGAACAGCTCCTGGTCCACCGTCGCCAGCAGGTATGGGTTGTGGTATGCCTCGCGGCCCAGCATCACCCCGTCAAATGTGCCCAGGTGCGCCTGGCACTCGGCCATGGTCTTGATACCGCCGTTCAGCACAATTTCCAGGTCAGCGAAATCAGCCTTCAACTGCGCTGCCACGTCATAGCGCAGCGGTGGAATATCACGGTTCTCCTTGGGCGACAGGCCCTCCAGAATCGCGATGCGCGCATGCACGGTAAAACTGCGGCACCCGGCCTCACGCACTTGGCCGACGAAATCGCACAGCTCGGCATAACTGTCACGGCCATTGATACCGATGCGGTGCTTCACCGTCACCGGAATCGACACCGCATCGCGCATCGCCTTCACGCAATCGGCCACCAGCGCCGGGTGCCCCATCAGGCAGGCGCCGATCATGTTGTTCTGCACGCGGTCGCTTGGGCAACCCACGTTCAGGTTCACCTCGTCATACCCGGCCTCCTGCGCCATGCGCGCGCACGCCGCCAGGTCTGCCGGCGTGCTGCCCCCCAGTTGCAGAGCCAACGGGTGCTCGGTGTCGTCGTGCCGCAGGAACCGCGCGGCGTCGCCGTTGAGCAGGGCGCCAGTGGTGACCATCTCGGTGTAGAGCAGGGCGTTGGCGGAGAGCAGGCGCAGGAAGAAGCGGCAGTGACGATCTGTCCAGTCCATCATGGGCGCAACAGAAAACCGCCGGGAAGGCTCGGCGCCTTTGTTTACGTGGGGTGCAGCTACATTTTGAATCATTTTACTCTACGTGTTTTGTACCAGTTTTCCGGTGATTTCGGACGTTTTTTCAAGGTCACTGGTACGATGTACCAGTTGAAATCAGACGTGTACCAGTTGCCATGGCTACGATTAGAAAGCGTATGAGGGCCGACGGTACGGCCAGTTACACCGCACAGATCCGTCTAGCCCGTGATGGGGTGCAAGTTTACCAAGAGAGCCAGACCTTCGCCCGAAAACAGGTGGCGCAACCCTGTACTCAATTTTGAAACGCCGATTTCTGCTGGCCGCGCGAGCCCCTTGGATATACCGGTTTAGGTGCGTTGGCTAATCAAGAGAGGGTCCAAGGTCGCGGCTGATTTCTGGGTCGCAAGCCAACATATCGTTAGCATCCGAAATTCTAATCCTCACCCCCTTCAGGTGCGTACAGTAAAACCCTGTCTCCCCTACGGAGCCACCCCATGCCCCAGCCATCGCCGTCAGCGGCCGCAGCCCTTCCAAGCCGGCTGGCGATGCACCGAAGGAGTAACTCCCATGGGTAACTTTCAACAGCACCTCGCCCCGCCATTCGTGATCGGTGAACTGAACTATTTGCTGGATAACGGTATTCGCCCGGTCAATTACACCTTCGACCCGCCGGATGGCCTGCCACGTCGGCGCGGGACGTTGCAGCCCACCCGGGTGGAGATTCACAACGCGCGACTGCTGGCGGTGCCGGCTACCCTGGACGTGCAGGGTTTCGAGCGGGTGGACCATGCCAGCGCGGTGGCCAACCTGGAGGATGAATTGCAGGTGGTGGAGGCGTATTACGCCGAGGCGGATGCGCTGATTCGCGAGCACACGGGCGCGGTGAAGACGTTGATCTTCGACCACACCATTCGCATCGACGAGCCGGGACGCGAGGTGGCCGGGCTGCGCGAGCCGGTGCGCTACGTGCACAACGACCAGACCGAGCGCGCCGCCCTGCGCCGGGTGCATGACCACCTGCCGGCGGCCGAAGCCGAGCAGCGTTTGCGCAAGCGTTTCGCGATCATCAACCTGTGGCGGCCTATCGGCGAGCCGGTGTGGACCACGCCGCTGGCGCTGTGCGACGCGGGCAGCATCGATGCGGCGGATTTTCTGGCCAGTGACCTGGTGTACCCGGACAAGGTCGGCGAGACGTTTTCCGTGCGGCCGAACCCGGCGCATCGCTGGTATTACTACCCGCACCTGCGGCCGCAGGAGGCACTGCTGTTGAAGATCTACGATTCACGCGCCGACGGCGTGGCGAGGGCAGGGGCGCATACCGCCTTTGATGACCCCACCACGCCTGCTGACGCGCCGCCTCGGCGCAGTATTGAATTGCGCGCGTTGGTGTTTTTCGACGAATAACCCGTAGCAGCGGCCGCCAGGCTGCGTCCCTGGCACGGTGGTATCAAGGAGACGGCCTGGCGGCAGCGGCCACGAGGTACTCGCGCAACCGCGCCTGCAGGCGGTCGATGCCGTCGGCGCGGGCCAGGAACGCTTCCACGCTGGACACTTCCCAGCGCTGGCCTTCATCGCCGAACACCACCTGCTCGAACGTGCCCGCCGGCACCTGGGCGACGAAGAACCAGGTGTCCAACCCGTGCATGCCCTGGCCGGGGTAGACCCGGGTCCAGACGACCCAGCGCTCGTCCAGGTTCAGCCCGAACTCTTCCCATGTTTCGCGGGCGGCGCATTGCACAGGCGTCTCTTCGTCTTCACGGCCACCCCCGGGCAAATCCCACAGGCCCGGCCAGGGGATGCCAGGCTTGTCGTCGCGCTGGTAGGTGAGTATCTGGCCGTCGCACAGCAGGGCAATCTTGGCGCCGGAAAAGGGCGGGTGGGGCGGCATGGCGAATCCTCGGCAGGGGCTTGGCGCCACTCTACAGGGCCGAGCGGGCGGTGCATAAGGTATCCTCCCGCACTCACCCACAAGGATTGCCGGGAGCGCCGCCTCGATGAGCATCAACCTGCAGATTCGCGACCTGGTGTACTTCATCAAGGTCGCCGAACTGGGCCACCTGGGGCGGGCGTCCGAGGCGCTGCATATTTCCCAGTCGGCGCTGTCCAAGTGCATCGACCGCCTGGAAAGCGCCTACGACGCCGAGCTGTTCGAACGCATCGGCCGCGGCATCCGCCTCACCGATGCCGGCCAATTGCTGCGTGACCGCTCGCTGCTGATCGAGCGCATGCTCGATGAAACCCACCGGCAGACCTCGTCGCTGGGCAAGGGCCTGGCCGGCACTATCCGCGTCGGCGCGGCAGCCACCACCGCCGAGTACCTGATGCCGCGCGCCTGCCGCCTGTTGCAGGCCGAGGCGCCGGCGGTGGTGCTGGATTTGCAAATTGGCATGAACGACGTGCTCCACGACTCGTTGCGCAAGGGTCTGCTGGACCTTGTAGTGGGGCCCTTGGGCACCCGCAACGATGACCTGGTGGAGTTGGCCATCGCCAGCGACGAAGTGGTGGTGGCCGCCAGCGCCCACCACCCGCTGGCCGGGCGCCAGGTGCCGCTGGCGGCGCTGTGCGAGTACCGCTGGATTCTGTCGGCGCCGTCGGTGGCCACGCGGCAGTGGCTGGACCAGGCATTCCAGGCCCAAGGGCTGCCGGCGCCGCGGGTGGCCATTGCCACCAGCTCCATCGCCGCGGTGCCCAACCTGATCACCGAGACCGGGCTGCTGAGTTTCCTCTCGCGCCGCAACCTGGCCGACAGCCGCCACGGCGGCGGCCTGGTGGAAATTCCCAACCCGTTGACCACCATGGCCCGGCGCTTCGGCGTGCTGCACCGCGCTGACGGCTACCTGTCGCCGGCCACGCGGCGCTTCATTGAAATCCTGCAGATAAATCATTCCTGCGAAGAATGATTTCTTGAAAATACGCTAATAGAAATTAAGGATACCGGCAGGGATACTTTCGGCAGCGAACAATAACAAGCCAGAGATCCTGCCCATGCCTCATACCATTCTCGTGACCGCCCCACGCCTGGCGCCCGCTGGCCTGGAGCTGCTGCGGGCCCAGGGTTGCCGGGTGCTGTACGTGACACCCGAGCAAGGCCCCGCCGACATTGAACGCATCCTCGCCCGCGAGCCGGTGGACGCGATCATCTCCCGCACCCTGGACCTGACCGCCGCCGCCATCGACGCCTGTCCCACCCTGAAAGTCATCTCCAAGCACGGCGTCGGCGTCAGCAATATCGCCGTGGCCGCCGCCACTGGGCGGGGCATCCCGGTGTACGTGACGCCCGGCGCCAACGCGCAGTCGGTCACCGAAATGACCCTGGGCCTGATGTTCGCCGCCGCCCGCCGGGTCAGTTGGATGGACCGCGAAATTCGCCAAGGCCGCTGGTCCCGCGCCCAGGACGGGCTGGAGCTGAGCGGCCGCAGCCTGGGCCTGGTGGGCTTTGGCCAGGTGGCGCGGCGCGTGGCCCGGGCCTGCCAGGCCATCGGCATGCAGGTGCTGGTGCACGACCCGCTGCTGCCCGCCGGCGCCGCGCTGGACGGCGCAGAACGCATCGACGACCTGGGCGTGTTGCTCGGCCGCAGCCAGGTGCTCAGCCTGCACGTGCCGCTCACCGCGCAGACGCGCAACCTGATCGGCGCCGAGCAGCTGGCGCAGCTGCCCGAAGGCGCGTTGCTGATCAACACCGCCCGTGGCGAAGTGGTGGACGAAGCCGCGCTGGTGCAGGCGCTGGCCAGCGGCCAACTGTACGCCGCCGGCCTCGACACCATGGCCGTGGAGCCGCTGCCGGCCAACAGCCCGCTGCTGCGCCTGGACAATGTGGTGCTGACCCCGCACGTCGGTGGTTCCACCCCGGCGGCGCTGGCCGCCATGGCCGTGGGCGCGGCGCGCAACGTGCTGGGCTTTCTCGACGGCACGCCGCCTGCGGCCAGCGCCTGCGTCAACCCACAGGTTCTTCAACACTGCTCTGGAGTACTGCCATGACCGCTCAACAATGGCCTGCGGGCTACCGCATCAACCCACGCGTCGCCAGCCTGCCGGCAGACCTGGTGCAGGCCTTCCGCGAGATTCCCGTGGCCGTGGCCGGTGATTGCATGGGCCGCAGCATCGGCGCCCGGGGCCTGCGCGCCTACCACGGCGACCTGTCGCTGAAGCTCTGCGGCCCGGCCTTCACCGTGCGCGTGCGCCCCGGTGACAACCTGATGGTGCACAAGGCGCTGATGATGGTGCAGCCCGGCGACGTGCTGGTCATCGACGGCGGCGGCGACGTCAGCCAGGCGGTGATCGGTGGCCTGGTGCGCACCACCGCGCTGCGGGTGAAGCTGGGCGGCATCGTCATCGACGGCGCCGTGCGTGACCTGGAAGAACTGGCCGAGGGCATCGTCCCGGTGTTCGCTGCCGGCCACACCCACCGCGGCCCGAGCAAGGACGGCCCGGGCGAGATCAACGTGCCCATCGCCTGCGCCGGCCTGTGCGTGCTGCCCGGCGACCTGGTGCTGGGCGACGCCGACGGCGTCATCGCCATCCCTGCCCAGGACGCTGCAGCGCTGCTGCCCAAGACCCTGGCGCACCTGGACCGCGAGGCAGGTATTCGCGAGACCAACCGCGCCGGCACTGCCGACCCGGAGCGCTTCGATTCATTGCTGCGCAGCAAGGGCCTGCCCGTCTGACTGGCTAGAATGTCGGCATCATCGGTTGCGGTGATGCCGTTCGCGGCACGCCTGTACAACTATAAAAAACAGGAAAACGCCATGCTCATGATGCTCAGTTTTATCATGTTGGCCTGCTTCATCTTCTTGCTCATGACCAAGAAGCTTTCAGCGTTGACCGCGCTGATCCTGATTCCCACGGTGTTCGCGCTGGTTGGCGGCTTCCACGCCGAGGTCGGCAAATTCATCCTCGATGGCGTGCGCATGGTCGCGCCCAACGGCGTGATGATGGTGTTCGCCATGCTGTTCTTCCTGACCATGACCGAGGCGGGCATGTTCGACCCACTGGTGACGCGCATCGTCAACGCGGTGCGTGGCGACCCGGTGAAAATCTTCGTCGGCACTGTGGCGCTGGCGTTCATCGTCGCCCTGGACGGTGACGGCGCCACCATCTACATGATCGTGCTGTCGGCGTTCCTGCCCATCTACAAACGCCTGGGCCTGTCGCTGCCGATGGTCTGCTGCCTGCTGCTGCAAGTGGCGGGGCTGGGCAACATGGTGCCGTGGGGCGGGCCGACCGCGCGGGCGGCCACAGCGCTGCACGTGGACGTGGGCGAGATGTTCGTGCCCATGCTGCCGGGCCTGCTGGCGTGCATGCTGTGGACCTTTGCCCTGGCCTGGCTGTTCGGCCGCCGCGAGCGGGCGCGCCTGGGCGGTGCCATCGACCTCAATGGGCATTTTGCCGACCACAAGGAACACCGGGGCGACAGCGGCTGGCGCTTCGTCTTCAACTGGTGCCTGACTGTGCTGCTGATCCTGGCGCTGTGCCTGGAGCTGCTGCCGCTGAGCTACCTGTTCATGATTGCCGCGTGCCTGGCGCTGGTGGTCAACTTCCCCCGGCTCAAGGACCAGCAGGCGCAGCTGGAGCTGCATGCGCCGCCGATTCTGGCGGTGTCCAGCCTGATCTTCGCCGCCGGCGTGTTCACCGGCGTGCTGACCGGCACCGGCATGGCCGACTCGGTGGCCCAGGGCCTGCTGAAGGTGATACCGGAAGCGTTCGGGCCGTTCATGGCGGTGATCACCGCGCTGGTGAGCATCCCGGTGACCTGGCTGGTGTCCAATGACGTGTTCTATTTCGGCATCATGCCCATCCTCGCGCAGACCGCCCAGGCCCATGGCATCAGCGCCATCGAGATGGCCCGCGCCTCGCTTATCGGCCAGCCGGTGCACATCCTCAGCCCACTGGTGGCCTCCACCTACCTTGTGGTCAGCATGCTCAAGCTCGATTACGCCGAAAGCCAGCGCTACACCCTGCGCTGGTCACTGGTGAGCTGCCTGATTCTGCTGGCGGTGTCGCTGCTGACCGGCATCTTCCCGCTGTTCGTTCATTGAGGTGCGCGCGTGAACTGGATAACCGAACCCTTCCTGTGGACCGCCCTGGCGCAGATCATCGCCATCGACCTGCTGCTGGGCGGCGACAATGCCGTGGTTATCGCCATGGCCTGCCGGCGCCTGCCCAAGGCGTTGCAGCGCAAGGCCATCTACGGCGGCATGGCCGGGGCCATTGGCGTGCGGGTGGTGATGCTGTGCTTCGCCATGCAGCTATTGGCGGTGCCGTGGTTGAAGCTGGCGGGGGCGCTGCTGCTGTTGTGGATCGGCATCAAGCTGGCCGCCAACCGTGAAGATGACGCCGAGGAAATCGATGGTGGCACGCGCCTGTGGGGCGCCATCAAGACCATCATCGTCGCCGACGTGGTGATGTCCCTGGACAACGTGCTGGCGGTAGCCGGGGCAGGGCAGGGCAATGTCTACCTGGTGGCGGCGGGGGTGCTGGTCAGCATTCCCATCATCGTCCTGGGCAGCCGCTTCGTGCTGGCGGCGATGCACCGCTGGCCATGGCTGGTGCAGGCGGGCGCGGGGTTGATCGGCTGGATCGCAGGGGGCATGGCGGGGGACAGCGCGCAGTTGGTGCCGGGGTTGGTCGAAGTGACGTGGCTGCATTGGCCGGCGAGTGCGGCGGGGGCGATTTTGGTGGTGGCAGTGGGCGCCTGGCTGGGCAGCCATCAGCCGGCTGTTCAGGCTTCGCGTCGCCTGTGACGCGGCCATGCGGCCGCTGCTACAGGTCAACCCGTAGCAGCGGCCGCAGGCCGCGTCAGGGGGCTATCAGCGCACCTGGGTGATGCGCGTGATGCGATCACCATCCTGATCATCCGGCCCCTTGGACTTGTTCACCGCAAACACATTGCCCTGCGCATCAGTGGCCACGTGGTTGGGGAAGGTGCCGTCGTCCAGGTTGGCTACCAGCTTGCCGTCCGGGTCGACCACGGTGACGGTGCCGGCGCCGCGGTTGCTGACGTAGGCCACGCCCATGGCCATTTTCACGCCTTCGATGGGGAACACTTTTTCCACGTTGCCGGTCTTGGCGTAGAACGGCTCGATCAGCCTCAGCAGGCCTACGCAGGGCAGAAACGTTCGCGGCGTGTCTACTTGCACTTCCCGGCATATCCAAAACCGGAAAAGCTCATCTGGCTCACGGTGGGCTCGGGTCAGGTTGTCAGGCGTATTTCGTCACACTTGGAGACTTTTTCGTAGAATCCCTAGCTGCCGTAGTCCCGCGGGAGGTTGCCGGGCTATTAGCGTTCAATGAAGAAACTTGCATGTTTCAAGGAGGTCGGCGTTGTGGAAGGTTATCTTTAATCGTGGTGGATAAATATTCGCCATAAAATTATAGCGAACCTGTTAGGATTTGAAACACAATTATTAATTGGATTCGATTGCTGTCGATCTCTCCCTTGCGTAGTTTTTGCTTGGGGATTTTGGGAGAAAAACAATGAATCCAATAAAATTCGATGCTGCCCTTGCGGATTGGTGGTGTGGTGTCAATGCTCGTTTCGCGGGCTGCCTTACTTCTGCTGATCTATTTCGAAATGTTGACGCAGAAATTCGAGCATTGGGCTTTGACTGTTTTGCATATCTATACCGTCCATCCATTCCTTTTAATCAGTCTGATACGTGCATTAATGGAAGCTATCCTGACGAATGGCTTACGCACTATAGGCATAACAATTATGGTGCTATAGATCTGTCGGTGATAAAGGCGAGGGAAGTGGGATTTGTATTATGGTCTGAACATGAGGAAATGATGAGGTCGCAGCTTTTTTGTGAAGCGAGGGAGTGGAATCTAAACGTTGGGGCAACCTTAATGTTACGGGGTAGGGATCAAACCGTGCATGTGATGGGAGTGGCGCGCCAAAGCGGGCCTGTCGCTGCAACGGAGGCCTTGCTGTTGAAGTTGAAATTGCGTTGCATCCTAGAGTTGATCGAGGAAAACCTCATGCTGACTGATGTTGTGAAGCCCTCACAGGTCTTTTTAACTAAGCGTGAGCTTGAGGTTCTTCGGTGGATTGGAGATGGAAAGTGCTCTCAAACTATTTCGAAAATTCTTGGGATTTCAGAAGATACGGTTAATTTCCACATTAAAGGTATTCAGCGGAAGTTTGGCTCCGGTAACAGAATTCTGGCAGCGGCCTATGCTGCTGCTTTAGGGGTGATCTGACCTGCCAGCGATGAGTCTGGGCGGTGCGTGATTCTGTAGTTGGCGCCTTAATTAGGGGGTGAATGATGGTCGCAATAGCAGAGTGAGAGTGGTGAAGAGGAGTGGGCTCCACCCATCTCACGGCCCTGCCTCATCCCACGGCTCGTAACGCCAGCCTGTTGGTCGCCAGGTTAACCGGTGCGTCAATGTTGCGGTCAACTCCACAAAATCATTAAGCCCAAAAGGAGGGCGCGCAGGGCAGTTTCCGTGAGCTACGTAAAACGATCGTCAGCGCCCACGACCCTGATTTTTTACAGGGATGACTTATTTCGAAGCACCTGCTCGATACAGTGCTTAGGGTCTAAGGTTTGTGGATCGCTGTGAGATGTGAAGTATTCAGGCAATCAAATCGATGGCAGCCTGAGCGTATAGCCAACGCATAACATTGAGGATCTCGTCGTCGCCTGATTGCCCCTGCAGTACCTGCACCATCGAAAGGGGGTCGGCCCGCAGTAACAAATTGATCAAGTGACAAACCTTCTGGAATTGCTTTACGCGCAGCATCGCCCCGCCGGCGAACAACAGTCCCTCTTCCTCGCCCAAGGCGAGCAGAAAGATCGGGCTGTCGAGCCTCGCACCGACCGTCAGGTCCGGCCAATACAACGTGTCGAAGCGTTCTAGGACACGATCACGGATGATGCCGTTGGCAGACAATTTGAGCAGCATCTGGATTTTGCTGTTATCGCGAATCGTGTCGATAAATTTTTCTGCCTGCACAGGCAGTGCAACCTCGGCAAGCGACTTGAAGACCATGCTCGGGAGTTGCTTGATAGCCCCTAGTGAAGCGTTAACTGCCTTGTTAGCTACCGTAGCTTTAATCGGGTTTTCGCAGAACCGTTGTGTAGTCCCATGGCTGAACATTCCCACAGACAAGGTCAAGGTCGTCTCCAAATACTCCATTTTGTTGTAATGCCACCAACCGGCGGGAATAAAGAGAATCTCACCAGCGGCTACTTCGTAAGCAATTGCATCATCCTCATATTGGCTGATATCAATGTGCCCAAAGCAGATACCGTTAAGCGCGGACTTCTGTTCCAGTTTCATACTATCGAAGTAGGCCGGTGGCCAGATCATCATGCGTTTTCGGCCATATAGCGGAAACAGAAAGGTGTCGCAGGAGTCATTGTGCAAGCCAATCCACGTAGATCGGTACCTGCCGCCAATGAACACAGCGTTGGCTCCGGGGTATGGCATTCCGTAACGCTGAATGTACCCATGGGTGAAGGCTCGAAGTTTGGCCGCCACAATACTGGAGTATTTCAAGCAATAGTCCCGTGTGAAGGTTATCGCTTCCGCATCGTTTGCCGTAGCGAACTCCCTGACAAACTGTTCGAATCCTTCGAATTGCTCAGGAAAGGCAGGTACCGCTGGCTGGTCCAGCATTTTGCCATCCGCGTTGACGGTTAGGTCGCCTGATTCAACAATTTTCCTTGCTAGTTGGAAAACGTCCTGTAAGGTCAGCAATGGCCCGGTAAGCGCGTCGCTTTCAATTACTAAAGGTCGCAACCTGTTGTTTGAGAGGTCGACAAATTTGTTCCAAAAAGAAGCGGGAACAACTGGCGTATTTTTTTCGGTGAAGCATTCAGTGGTCGGTGTTGTCATTGTTTATCACCTTCAATCCGGGAAAGCATCAGGATAAAATTCTTTATAGGCGTTCTTTATCTGCTCATCACTCAGAGCTAAAACCTGCTTCAGCGCAGCGTTGTACATGCAAGGCACTGCCACCAGTACAATGAGTAGGCCGAGGATCACCATGGCATAGCTCACGCCCAAGGCCCCGGAAAACGCCCCTCCAACCATGGCTCCAAATGGGATTACCATGCCGGAAATGAACGACGTCGCCGAGCCAATCCGATTTCGGTAGTTATCAGGAGTTGCCAACATGCGCACCGTGGATGTGTTGACTGTGACCATGACCAGCCCCACACCGCCAACAAACAGCAGCGGCACCGTTACGCTGGCAAACCACCAAGGGTGGGTATGGAAGAAGTGACTGAAGATTCCACAACCGACCATGGTCAGCCCTATCAGCAGGAATCCAGTGAATACTACGTTCGGCCTTCCCCAGCGATGGTTCGCACGCTTGACGAACAATAGGCTGCCGACCAGAAGCCCCACTGCAAATGCTCCCTCAGTGACTGCGATTAACCATAAGTCGGCGGGGAAATGACGATTGATCAAAACAGGGAATAACACCGCGAATAGCGGATACAGTGAAAAGTTGACAACGAAGGCTAATAGACTCAGATTCCATTCGGGCTTCACCCGATATAGGGCTGTGAACCCTTCGTTTGTACGTTTATACCAAGTAGCTAGATAGGCTGCCTGCCGTCGGCCAGGTGCATGGGTGGCGGCCGGTGCCCTGATAATGACAATCAACACTAGCGCAGTTACTACAGCCAGTGCATTGAGCCAGAGGGTACCCAATACTCCCAAGGGACCCAGCAGGATACCAGCGGCAAGAGGCCCCATGAGGGCGGACGATGAGCCGATAATACTGCGCAAGCGCACGGCATCGCTGACCCGTTCGGTAGGGACCAAAGCCGGCGTCAGGCTCATCTGGATCGGATCCCGAATACCGATACTAATGCCGGAAACGATCAGGCATGCGCCAATCAATAAAGGCTGGTAAATATCCATCAAGCTCAGGCCGGCCAGCACTAATGTTGCTAGTGCGCTGGTTGCATAACAGCCAACCAACAACTTTTGACGATTGTACTGATCGCCCAGCCAGCCAAATGCCGCTCGGGAAAGTACATCCGCCAAGGTTGCAGCCGCAATGAGGGTGGAAAAAAGCAGAGGGTCATTGATCTTGCCCAGAACCCACCAGGCAATTGCGAGCTGTCCGCAACGTGCCCCTACGGCGTTTAAAAACGCTGCGACCTGCATTAGGTAAAAGTCGCGCCCCAGCCCTTTAAGCGATGACCTATTCATTGGAGGCCCTGGCAAGTAGTCAACCGCTCTTGGCAACCGGCCCTGACGTAGGCATCCAAGCCGCCGGTGAGCGTCCGGCAACGCCCGTTGCCTAAGAAGGCGTTGATCGCGTGTAGCGCTTTCAAGCTACGTACGCCACTTTTGCAGTACACCACAGTGTCTGAGGTAGCCACCATTCGGGGCAGATCTCGGGACAGTTCGCGTAATGGAATGTTGACTCCGCCCAGCGAGACCGCCAGATGTTCTTCAGTTTCCCGTACGTCAATCAATTGCAACGGCTCACCGTTGCGCAAGCGGTCCTCTAGCGCCTGGGGCGAAATGCAATACTGTTCGCCAAGAGTTAAAGTGCGCTGCGCCTCTATCGGCTCAGGGTGGAGGATGGATGGTTGAACTCCACTGAGAGGGTTATTGGGCCGGTGGCGTATCGTGACACTTCGCACCCCCATGGCCAGGGCATCAAACAGCATCATCCGGTTGACCAAGGGCTCTCCAAGACCGGCGAGAATCTTGATGGCTTCGAGCGCTTGAATCGATCCTACAATACCAGGTAAAACGCCGAGCACACCGGCCTCGCCGCAGTTTTGAGAAAGGTCCGTTGGGGGAGGCGCGGGAAAAATGTCGCGCAGGTTAGTAGAGCGTCGTCCACTCTTTTCAAGTAGATTGAATACTGCGATTTGCCCTTCGAACTGGGTGATCGAAGCATAAATCAGCGGTTTGCCTGCGAGATGGCACGCATCATTCAGTAGGTATTTGGCAGAGAAATTGTCAGTCGCATCCAGGATTACGTCGTAGCCTTGCACGTAATTCAGGACATTGCGCTCATCGATTCGCTGGTTAAAGTGCTCTATAATGACATGCGGATTATTTGCGAGCAGTTTTTGCCGTGCGACGGCACCTTTGGGTTGACCGATATCGTTAATCGCGTACAGTAACTGGCGATGCAAGTTACTGACGTCTACGGTGTCATCATCCACGACACCGATATTGCCAACTCCCGCAGCGGCCAAGTACATCAGTGCGGGGCAACCTAAGCCTCCCGCCCCTACTACGAGTACCCTGCCAGCTTTAAGTTGGGCCTGTCCGTCGGGGCCAAAATCACTTACAAGAAACTGCCTGGCGTAGTGGGCCCTTTCGTCATGGCTGAACAGATCCTCATTCATATCAGCCTCCCGCGACCGCGCTGATGATCAGTGCGGTGGAATGAGCCGTAAGGGGAATATCCTGCCAACGCTCTTCGTCAGAATAAGGAATGTCATCGATGACCAGGCTGACAAAAGGTTTCAGTCGGAATTCACCTTGCACAATAGCACTGAATAACAGCGGTTCGTCCGCAGATAGGCCATCCAACAGTTGCTGAACATTCGAGCACTTTAGTGTCCAGGATTTACGGCCATTGGTAAGATCCGAGAATTGACTGGCGATGATGATTTTAGTCATGCTTGAGTTTCCTTCTGGTGCACTGAGAGGTTCTGATAGAAGTCATTCAGTGAGGAAAACACCAAACGCCCCATCGGGGTGAAACAAGGCCGCTGGGCCGCAATCTCCAGGCAACCAGCCAGATACTCGTACAAGTAAGCCTGACGTTCTCTCGATGGAGGGGGATTATGCTGGCCACGATAATATTTCAAGGCGGCCGCCGCGAAATGCGCTGCGGCCATGACGCCTCTTAAGGTTTTGCCGCGAGTACCCGATGGCAGCACATAGTCCCTTGGCGCCTCGCGTGTTTGCAGGTCGTAAACCTCCATCACGAAGTTCAACCAGATGTGCGCGTGCTCATGCACCAGCGTCTCCTGCAGCGGAACTGGTGAGCAAAAGGCACGTGAGCCTAAATAAATAGTTTGGGGTATCAATGCGCTGGTCGAGCTGCTCATGGGCTGGAACAACTTTCGGTAGCGAATGGGGATGGTAAAAAAACCGCGCCATCTTTCGCAGGCCTCACCAATTTTGGTGGTGGCGTGCGCAATTTCTTGGAGTTCCACCGCTGAACACTGTGTGGACTCGAGCTCATCAACCTGGCTGCTTGCCAGACGCTTGAACAGTGCACGTGCATTTTCCGGGTCCAGATAATCGGTCAATGCGTCATGTGCATCTGGCGCCGAGTTACGACGGCTGCAGGCGGCTGCGGCCAGCAAGGTTCTGGAGCGTACTCCATCATCGATAAAAGGCACGCCTCCAATCATTTCGAAAAATTTTTCAGGATTCATACGTAGTTCAATCCCCGTATTTCGAGCACCAGCAACGAGATGCCAAGAAGTTCCTCAGATCATGACCCTTGACGCGAAAATCCTTGAAACCGGACAGTGCTTGATCAATCTCCTGCATCGTCATTTCGCCAGTGGCCTGCAACAGTTTTTTCAGCCTGGGCAAGGTCCGTTCTACGTACCAACGCTCCTTCAGATCCCTGATAATCGACCGTGCATTAACCACCGATATTTGCTGCTGAGCCTCTAATGAGCTAACAAAACCGCGAATATGAATCAATGGCTCGGACATCGCGCGATAGGGGGCGTCAGCCTCGTGAACCAGCGTCACCTCGTCGTCGTCGAACTCGGGGTCATCGCAATACTGCCTGTAAACAACTCCATGACCTTGCATGCCCAGCAGGCGCATTTCGCTTGCTCTGATGGCGCCCATAGATGCCAAACCCCAAATTTTCCAGCCGTCCTGAATAGCCTTGCGGATTTCAATGTGACCGACAGAAGGGAAGCTGTGGAAAGTGCCATCCACAATAGCGATGTTGCCAGCAACCCTATGCTGAGTCACCAGCGTCTGGATGTCGCCGCGTTTGGCGGGTGGATGTACCACCACTTTATTTAGTTCGGCCAAGGTCTGTTCCATGCCTGAGGCCGTTGGCCCTACAAATAAATGCAACTTCATATTTTTTCCTGCCGCTACTGTGCGATATAGCGGGACAGGCGAGGGCCTGCACGCTTAAGTGCTGGCTGGAATGATTCCATGCCTGGTATGACGATCTTGACCACTGCCAGCGGCGAATCGTGTTTACTCAGTACCACTCGCAATATCTGACTGAAACCTTGGGCTCTTAAACGCTGCAGTAAGCATTCCAATGCTGACTCGATGTTGTGGATTTCCGGGTTGGCATCCTCAATCGACGAGTAAATTATCGGTTCGCGGGTGTCGTTTACATGCCGACGCAAACGGGCAACAGCGTCAAGTTCAGCTTCGCGACTGTCGGAACTGAAGTACTTGAACCGCTCAATCAGATCGTCCCTACCGCCATGAATGTAAGACAGCCGTGATTGCGCCGCTTCTGCCAGCCCTCTAACGGCCGCAATGTCTCGACACAGGTGCAAACCCGAGCCGCACGAAATCGCGATAGGAGCATCGTCTGTCGGCTCTAGGATGAATCCTTGAAAGTAAGGCAGCCCAATCACGCTTGGCGTATACCTGAGCGCCGCGCTCAGGCCAGCCTGCTCGATACAGTGGAACAGAGGGTCGAGCGTCTCGATTGCGCGATCACGTCGAACCAAGCGGGAGGTATCCTTCATAAAGTTGAAGGCCTGGACATCGCGCTCGACGATTTCCGCGATACCATGAACGCTCGCCTCATCCACCGTGTTTCCAGAACTGAGCCCGTTGGTACTGGTGCCGAAAATACGCTGCCCCTGGTTTTCGTTGAACGGCGAAAAAATCAGCTCGGCAGGTACGGCAAAGACTTTTCCGCTGACAATATCCTGTGCATGGACACACATTAATAATCCATCGGGATCGATAGGCGCGCCTAGGATCGGGCAAAAGTCTACGAAGTCGTAATTAAAACCTTTTTGACCTGCGACCTTGCGTGGGGTGGACAGGAACACCTCAATATTTCTATTTCGATATTCTGCAATGGCAAACTCAATTGCCTCCATGTAGGCACCTACCTGCGCTTCCTGCGCCCGCATGCCTTTTCCCGCGCTGACGCATAACGAGCCTTCAACGGCATCAGGGCGAATACTGGCGAAGACCGGAATGCCAATTTTATCCAGCCAAGTTGTATTCGTAACACGGGTGATTCCAAACTGCTGCGCCAATATTCTGGCATGTGTCAAAGTCTCGGACAATGATGCCTTGCGCAAGCTTGAGGTCATGCGAAACATGGTTTAGCCTATTGGGGGTGTGGACGCATAAAGTGCGTGCTATCCGAGCGGGCGAATAGCACGCTTCTTCATTACTTGCTGATTTCTTCCAAGTCAGCGGTGATCGCATTATTGGATTCGTGAATAACAAAGCCGGCACGCATCTGGCCTTCATCATTCAAAATGTCAGCAAATGCTTCGATGGCGGAAGCTTCGAGGGTGAACGATTCGTTAGTTGTTTGATTCATATGAGTCTCCTAAAGCATAGTGAATGCCATTGTCGGCGTTACTCTTTTTGGTGTTGGCGCACTCATCAGAATCAATGCGATAACGTGGTGCGCCCTGAAAGAGTAGGCACCTTTTTATAGAGCTCTGCCGAAGTATTCAACTACAAGAATTGGTAGGTCGACATCCCTAAGGTTATGTCCGCTAGACTCCCATAATCGCTTTCAACTAGCGCTTCGACGCCCTAGAAGCGTCTCAGCAAAGGTGGTGATCTTGGTATTTTCAACCGAAAGTAGCCGATGTCACGCAGATCGCCGAGTTGTTGAATGGCGAAGAAAACGGATATATGCAGAAGCTGGATACACCGGTGTCGAGAAGCGTGAGGAGCAGGGGAGTCGTGAAGTCATCTGGCAAATCGCCGCGCGGCGCAGCACGTATTCCACGTTCAGTAAACGCAGCGTGCTCAGCAAGGCCAAGGGCCAAGGTTGAGCATCCCTTTCGGGTAATCAAGCGTTAGTTTGGCTGCGTGAAAGTACGCATTCGTGGACTGATGAAAAACACAGCTCAGCTCAGCACGCTGTTCGTCCGGTCGAATCTGTGGATGGCTCGAAAATCAGCTGATGGATGTGGGGGAGTTACGGTCTTAACACAGAAGAGCGGGCGAAAACGCCCTCCCTGTAGAAGGCATCGTTCGATTTTCAGCGGATAACGCTGTTGGGCCGAGTGGGTTTCGACTAACTGCGGATATGCGGCAAGTTGATCGGAGCATCCTTAGGCTATATATGAAATGTGTGGAGCGTGCGTGAAATACTGTGGGAGCTGGCTTGCCAGCGAGCTGTTGCGGCCTGAAAAGCTCGCTGGCAAGCCAGCTCCCACGCGAAAACCCGCCGCCGCATGAGACCCTAGGCTCTCACCCAACTCGACTGGCAACGCCGATCCCACAGGCCATGGCACGTTGCAACAAATGTAGGGGCTGCGGGACGGCGATGCGCCGCGCGGGCGGCGCTTCCCGGCCAAGCCGGATGGCCGCCCCCCGGTCCCATTGTGGATTGCCTCGAGGCTTAGCGGATCTGAGTGATTCGGGTAATCCGATCACCATCCTTGTCATCCGGCCCCTTGGACTTGTTCACCGCAAATACATTGCCCTGCGCATCAGTGGCGACGTGGTTGGGGAAGGTGCCGTCGTCCAGGTTGGCTACCAGCTTGCCGTCCGGGTCGACCACGGTGACGGTGCCGGCGCCGCGGTTGCTGACGTAGGCCAGGCGCTTGACCGGGTCGAAGGTGACGTTCAGCGGGCCGGCGCCGGTGGGTACCAGGTGCAGGGTCTTGCCGCTGGCGACGTCGACGATGGCCAGGTTGTCGCTGTTCTGCGCAGCCACGAACAGGCGGTTGGTCTTGGCGTCGTAGGCCACGCCCATGGCCATTTTCACGCCTTCGATGGGGAACACTTTTTCCACGTTGCCGGTCTTGGCGTCGATCACCGCCGCTTCGTTGGTGCTCAGGCTCACGGTGTAGAGTTTGTGGTTCTGCGCGTCCAGGTGCAGGCTGGCCACCGAGAAGGCCGCGCCGCGCTCGCCACGCTGGGCCGACTTGATTTCGATGGTGCGCTCGACGGTCTGCTTGCCGGCGTCGAACATGACGATGTTCGAGGTGCCGGTGGCGCCGGCGAAGGCCTTGTCCAGGCCGGTGTCCAGCACCACGTCACGGGCGTGGGCGACGGTGTCGGGCGCGAACTGCTTGACCAGGCTGAGGTCGGACTGGCGGTACACGGCCACGCTGTTCTGGCGGGTGTTGGTGACCCACACGTTGCCGTTGCGGTCGTCCACGCCCACGCCGTACACGGCGTACACATTGCCTGGCTCGCGGCCCGGGGCGGCAGCTGGGGTGACACGGGCTTCAACCGCCAGGGTGGTGGGGTTGAGCTTGAGCAGCTGCGATTCCTTTACCGGCGGGCGGCCCACGGCGGCGGTCACGAACACCGCACCGCTCTTGGCGCTGACGGCCGACTGGTACAGGCCCGGCACCAGCTTGGCGCTGGTCTGCTTGAAACGCTCGGTGCCCGACAGCGGCACCACCGGGGAAATTTTCAGCGGCAGCACGGCGGCGGCGGCCGGGTTGCTCACGGTGACCACGATTGGCTGCTGGCCCACGGCGGCATCGGCCGGCACTTTCAGCGCGCCCTTGAAGCCGCCCTGGGCGTCCGCCACGTAGGCCTCGGCGTTGAGCACGGTGGTGCCGCGGGTCAGGGTGATGTGCTGGCCCGGCTTGAAGCCACGGCCCATCAGCTGCACGTCGCTGCCAGCGGTAATGGCGCCGCCTTCGGCCGGCATGGCCATGATCTGGCCCTGGTAGTCCGGGTCCGGGGTGTCGAACGCCGACTGCGCCATGGCGGCTTGCATGCCCAGGCTCATCAGGCCGATCAGCGTGGCCAGCTTGCACAGTTGGCTGGCAGGGGACAGCGCGCGGTTGCGATGTTTCATCGAAGACTCCATGTTGAATGTGGGCATGCCCCGCGGAGGCCCGCGGGGCAGTGATCATATCAATAAGCAATGATTCGCATTCTGATTTTTACACTTTGGTACATTTGTACAGCATCAGAACGAAGTGGCCACGCTGGCGTAGACGGCCTGGCCGTGCTGGTTGTAGGTAGCGGCGCCGGCGCTGTTGGAGTTGCCTTCGCGGTACAGCTTTTTGTCGAAGAGGTTGTTCACGCCGGCACCAAGGCGCACGTTCTTGGTCAGCTGGTAGCCGAAGTTGATGTTCACCAGGCTGTAGGCACCCACCTCATCGGTGTTCACGCCGGCGGCATCGACCTTGGTGGTGCCCACGGTTGGTGGCTTCTGGCGGCCGAAGCTGGTGATGCTCAGCTGGGTGGAGAACTTGTCGTTTACCTGCCAGTCCAGCATCGAGTTGACTGTGTACTTGGGAATCATCGACAGCACGTTGCCGGTGTCCAGGTCCTTGTTTTCCTGCATGTAGGTGCCGTTGGTGGTCCAGGTCAGGTTGTCGGCCAGCGGTACGGTCAAGTTGGCTTCCAGGCCCTGGGTCACGGCCTTCTTGGCGTTCTCCCACTTGAGGATCATGTTGCCGCCCGAGGAGTAGCCCAGCACGTCGGTGCCGGCCACCACCTTGTTGTGGTAGTCGTTGCGGAAGAAGGTCAGGCCCGCCACCCAGCCGTCGCGCTTGAACTGCAGGCCGATTTCCTTGTTGACGCTGGTTTCGGCCTTGAGGTCGTCGTTGCCCTGGATATAGCAGCTGCCGGTGCTGCCGATGGGGCAGCCGTTGCCAGAGCTCAGCAGCAGGTAGTTGGGGTCCAGCTGGTACAGGTTGGGCGCCTTGAACGCGCGGGCAATACCGGCCTTCAGGGTGAAGTCCTGGTTGAGCTTCTGCGACATGTTCAGGCTGGGCGACCAGTTCACGCCGAAGTTGGTGTGGTCGTCCATGCGCACGCCCGGGGTCAGGGTGGCGCCTTCCCATGGCTCGATGTTGTCCTCGGCAAACAGCGAGCCGATGTTGGCGGCCGCCTTGCTGCTGCGCGTGCCCGAGGCCAGCCCGGCGATGCTGTCGGCGCTGGTGCTGCCGTTGTAGTAGCTGCCCGAGGACAGCGCCTGGCTGGTGGAGGCCGGGTCATCGAGTTCCTGGCGGTTGAACTCGCCGCCCAAGGTCAGCACCTGGGGGAGGCGGGTGGCCAGCGGCAGGTTGAACTCGCCGTGGGCCAGATAGCTTTTCAAGTCGCTGGTGGAGAAATCGGTGGAGTCGATGGTGCCTTCCACGCCGCCGGTCAGGCCTTCGTCGAGGCGGCGGTTGCGGGTGTGTTCGTACTGCAGGAAGAACTTGCTGGTGCCGAAGTCCCAGTCGCCGTTATGGGTGATGGCGAAGTTGTTGCGGTACATCACGTTGGTTTCGCGGCCCACCCATGGCGCGGCGCTGGCGGCCTTCTTGCTGGTCAGGCTCTGGTTGTACTGGTTGTCGCCGGCGTAAATGTTGCCCTGGCGGCTGTAGCTGGCGTCGAAGTCGATGCTCTGGCGGTCGTCCAGTTTCCAGCTCAGGCGGCCATTGATGTCCTTGTTGCGCACGCCCTCGGCACCCGACGCGGCGGCTTCGCCCTCGGCTTCGTGGCCCACGTTGATGTCGCTGCTGTCGCGGTCGGTCTTGCTCAGGTTGCCGTACACCCGGTAGGTCAGGTTGTCGGTCAGCGGGCCGCTGAGGCCGAAGGTGGCACGTTTGGTGGCGCCTTCGTCCTTGTCCTTGGGCATGTCGGTGTAAACGCTGAAGTTGCCGTGGGTTTCCTGGGTGGGCTGCTTGGTGATGATGTTCACCACGCCGCCTGCCGCGCCGTTGCCGTAGCGCGCGGCAGCCGGGCCGCGCAGCACTTCGATGCGCTGCACTTCATCGGCTGGCACCCAGTTGGTGTCGCCACGGGTGTCACGGTCGCCGGTGCGGCCGTAGCGCACCGAGTTGCGCGACTCCACGGGCAAGCCGTCGATCAATATCAGGGTGTTCTCCGGGCCCATGCCGCGAATGTCGATCTGGCGGTTGTTGCCGCGCACGCCGCTGGCGCTGTTGCCGGTGAGGTTGACGCCGGGCATCTTGCGGATGATGTCGGACAGGTCGTTTACCGGCGGGGCTTTCTGGATATCGTCGGCGGTGATCACTGATACACCCGGCGCCTGCTTCAGCTCTTTCTCGGCGGTGACCAGGGTGTTGTCCAGCGTGATGGCGGTGTCATCGGCCGCGCTGGTGGTGTTGGCGGCCAGCAGGGCAGGCGATGCGGATGCCGCCAGGATGGCCAGCGTGAGACGACTGAATGAGGCATGAAAAAGCACGACGATAACTCCCCTTGAGTGATTAAGGCCCCGGCCGCGGCATTCCATGTCGCAGGGCGGGGCAGTCGTCCAGACGGGGGGCGATGATAGGTTGTCGTAATTGAGAGTAAATCGTATTTACAAAATTTACCTGAGCGGCGGGTTTGTAAATTTCGTAAAGGTGGTTCGGTTATATTTGATAACAATTATAATTTGCATCCGAGTTGCCCCGTAGTCCGCCGAGAGCTTGCCCCGTGATTCCCAGTACCTGCCCGCCTGTTGCCGCGCCGCGAATTCTCGCCGTGGAAGACGACCTCCTGCTCGCCGCCCACCTGGGGCAGCACCTGCGCAAGCGCGGTTTTGACGTGACGGTGTGCAACGACGTGCCGCGTGGCGACGACCTGGGCACCTGGCGCGGCTACGACCTGATCCTGATGGACATCATGCTGCCCAGCCGCGACGGCTTGAGCCTGCTGGGCCAGCTGCGGCGGCAGAACCGCGTGCCGGTGATCCTGATGTCGGCCCTGGGCGCCGAGCAGGACCGCATCGTCGGCTTCAGCCAGGGCGCCGACGACTACCTGCCCAAGCCGTTCAGCATGGGTGAGATGGACGTGCGCATCGACGCCGTGCTGCGCCGCGTGGCCTACGAGCGCACGCCGCCGGTGTGCCACGACAGCGGCGCCCTGCGCCGCTGCGACGACGGCAGCCAGGACCTGGTGCTGGGCCAGGCCCGCGCCGGGCTGACGCCGGTGGAGTTCCGCCTGATGGAAACCCTGCTGGCCAACCCTGAGGAAGTGCTGAGCAAGACCTTCCTCTACCAGCGTGTGCTGCACCGCCCGTACTCGCTGCAGGACCGGGTGCTGGACCTGCACGTCAGCCACGTGCGTCGCAAACTGGCGGCCATCGGCTTCGAGGGGCGGGTGGAGACGGTGTGGGGCAAGGGCTATGTGCTGAGGAGCCAGCCATGAAACTGCCCGGCCGTCATTCGCTGTTCTGGAGCCTGAGCGGGCTGCTGCTGGTGCTGATTTTGCTGATCATCTGCGTCAGCCGTTCATGGGGCATGCATTTCGAGCGCGAGGGCTATCGGCTGTCGGCCACCGCCCAGCACACCCTGCAGGGCTACGCCGCCGAGGCGGAAGCGGTGTGGCGCCACGGCGGGCCTGCGGATATCGACCGCTGGCTGCTGCAGTTCAACGCCCGCGAGCCGGGCTGGGCGGTGCTGCTGGGCCCCGACTTGCAGCCGCTGGGCGAGCGCCGCCTGACCGGGGTGGAGCGCCACCGCCTGGGCTTTGCCCGCGAGCTGGACTGGGCCATGAGCGACCGCGCCCGCGAGCGGCCGATCATCAAGATTGCCTTCCCGGTCGACCCCGGCAGCGGCCAGCTGGTGATGCGCCTGCCCGAGCGGTTCGTGCCCACCACCTCAGTGGGTTGGCAGGTGGTGGCCCACTGGCTGGTGCCCGGCGCCCTGGCGCTGCTGTTGGGCGCCTTGCTGTACCGGCTGCTGATCGGCCCGCTGGCGCACCTGCATGCCTACGCCAATGCCTTGCGTGAAGGCCAGCTGGGTGCGCGGCTGGACCCGGCCATCAGCCGCCGTGGCGACGAGCTGGGCGACCTGGGCCGCGCTTTTCATCACATGGCCGACCGCCTGCAACGCACCGTGGCGCTGCAACGGCGGCTGCTGCGCGACATGTCCCACGAACTGCGCACGCCGCTGAGCCGCCTGCAGGTGGCGGTGGAAAGCGACGCCGACGCCGACGCCCTGCGCCAGCGCCTGGCGCGCGAGGTGCAGGGCATGCGCCAACTGGTCGACGACACCCTGGAGCTGGTGTGGCTGGACACCGAACGCCCGCAACTGGCGCTGGACGCCGTGGACGTCGGTACCTTGTGGGAGATGCTGCGCGAGGATGCCTGCTTCGAGTCCGGCTGGCAGCCCGAGCAGTTGCCCAACACCCTGGGCGACGCCTGCTGGGTGCGCTGCCACCTCAACGGCCTGGCCCAGGCCATGGAAAATATCCTGCGCAACGCCATCCGCCATTCCCCCAGCCACGGCCAGGTGCGCCTGGGCGGCCGGCGCGAGGCGGACCACTGGCACCTGTGGATCGATGACCAGGGCCCCGGCGTGGCCGAGGGCGCGCTGGAGGGCATCTTCGAACCCTTCACCCGCCTCAGCGCCAGCCGCCCGGGCGGCGACGGTTTTGGCCTGGGCCTGACCATCGCCCGCTGCCGGGTGCAGTTGCAGGGTGGGGAGTTGTGGGCGCAGAACCTCAACCCGGGGTTGCGGTTGAACCTGCGGTTGCCGGTGGCGTGATGGACCGTGTGGGCGCTGGCTTGCTACGACGTCGTTGTGGGAGCTGGCTTGCCAGCGAGCTGTTGAGGCCCTAAAAACTCGCTGGCAAGCCAGCTCCCACAAAGACAGTCGCTGCCAGATGCGCCTACAAATACCCGCGGCGGGCCAGGTTGCGCATCAACGCTGCCACGCCGAAGGTCCACGGCGGCGCCTGGTCGCTGCCGGTGACGTGGTTGTGCAACCCGCCCAGCGCCGGGCTGTGGATGCTGACACGGTCGCCGGCCTTGTGGGTGAAGCCCTGGCCGGGCTGGTCGCGGTCCTCGGTGGGGGCGAACAAAGTGCCCAGGAACAGCACGAAACCGTCGGGGTACTGGTGGTTGGCGTTCAGCGCCTGGCCGGCCAGGTCCTCGGGGTCGCGGCTGATCTGCGCCATGGAACTGCGGCCCTGCAGCACATAGCCGTCTTCGCCCTCTACCCGCAAGCCCACCTCGCAGCCGCGCACATCGTCGAGGCTGAAATGCTCGTCGAACAGCCGAATGAACGGCCCCAGCGCGCACGAGGCGTTGTTGTCCTTGGCCTTGCTCAGCAGCAAGGCGCTGCGCCCTTCGAAGTCGCGCAGGTTGACGTCATTGCCCAGCGTGGCGCCATGAATGCGCCCGTGGCTGTCCACCGCCAGCACTACTTCAGGCTCGGGGTTGTTCCAGTGCGAGCCGGGGTGCACGCCGATGGCGCTGCCGCTGCCCACCGCGGCCAGCACCGGCGCCTTGGTAAAAATCTCGGCGTCGGGGCCGATGCCCACCTCCAGGTACTGCGACCACATGTGCTGTTCGATCAACACCTGCTTGAGCTGCATGGCCTGCGGCGAGCCGGGTTGCAGGTCGCGCAGGTTGTCGCCGATCACCTCGTGCACCAGTGCGCGAATGCGCTCGGCCTGGCGCGCGTCGCCGGCAGCCTTTTCCTCGATCACGCGCTCGATCATGCTGGCGGCGAAGGTCACCCCGGCCGCCTTGATCACCTGCAGGTCGATAGGCGCCAGCAGGGAAGGGCGGCGGTCGTCGCGCTGCTCGCCGCTATTGCCCAGCAGCGCCTCGACGCTGCCCAGGTCGGTGCCGCTGGCGCCGCGCACGGCGGTCAGCGGGTCGTGGCGGTTGAGCAGTTCGCTCACCGTGGCGAAGCTGGCGGTGCAGTCCAGCACACGGCCGTCGCGAATCACCACCACGGCAGGGCCGGCGATGGTGCCGGGGCACCACGCGCGGCCAATCAGCGTGGCGCGTTGCCAGTCGTGGGGCAGGGAATTTTCAATGGTCAGTGGCATAAGGCCGTCCTTGCACTCAGTGAGAATGGCGCGGCGCGCCGTTTTCAGGAATCACCCGCCAGTACAGCGTGGCCGGCTCCAGGCAACCGCCGGTGGACAGTTGCCCCACCAGTTGCCGGTACAGCTCCTGCCATGGCGTCTGCGAGGGCGGAATGGCCGGCAGCGCCTCCTGGCGCCGCAGGTCCAGGGTGGCGTCGTCCACCAGCAGGTTGACGCTGCGGGTATTGAGGTCCACGCGCAACGTGTCGCCGGTGCGCAGCAGCGCCAGGCCGCCGCCCACTGCCGCTTCAGGGGACATGTTGAGAATCGACGGGCTGGCCGAGGTGCCGCTCTGGCGGCCATCGCCCAGGCATGGCAGCGAGTCGATGCCGCGCTTGATCAGCTCGGCCGGCGGCGCCATGTTCACCACCTCGGCGCTGCCGGGGTAGCCCACGGTGCCGCAGCCGCGAATCACCAGGATACAGCGCTCGTCCACCTCCAGCGCCGGGTCATTGATACGGGCCTGGTAGTCCTCAGGGCCGTCGAAGACGATGGCACGGGCGTCGAAACAGTTGGGCTGCTGCGGGTCGCTCAGGTAGGTGCTGCGGAACGCCTCGCCCACCACCGACATCTTCATGATGGCGCTGTCGAAGAAGTTGCCGCTGAGCACGATAAAGCCGGCGCGGTGCTTGAGCGGTTCTTCGTAGCTGCGTATCACCTGGCGGTCGACGGTCTGCGCCGCCGCGACGATCTCACCCATGCTGCGGCCGCTGACACTGCGGCAGTCACGGTGCAGGCGGCCGACCTTGTCCAGCTCGTGCATCACCGCCGGCACGCCACCGGCGCGGTGGAAGCCCTCGCCAAGAAACTCGCCCGCCGGCATGCAATTCACCAGCAGCGGCACGTCCTCGCCCACCCGCTGCCAGTCGTCCAGGCTCAGGTCGATGCCGCTGTGGCGGGCGATGGCGATCAGGTGCGGCGGGCAGTTGGTGGAGGCGCCCAGGGCCGAGGCCACGGCGATGGCGTTTTCGAAGGCGGCGTGGGTCATGATGTGCGAGGGGCGCACGTCTTCGCGCACCAGGTCGACGATGCGCAGGCCGGTGGCGTAGGCCATCTGCCCGCGCTCGCGGTACGGCGCCGGAATGCTCGCGCAGCCGGGCAGCGACATGCCCAGTGCTTCGGCCAGGGCGTTCATCGACAGCGCCGTGCCCATGGTGTTGCAGTGGCCGATGGAGGGCGAGGCGGCGGTGGTCATCTCCATGAAGCCTTCGTAGTCGATGTCCCCGGCGGCCAGCAGGTTGCGCGCATGCCACAGCACCGTGCCCGAACCAATCAACTTGCCCTTGTGCCAGCCGTCGAGCATCGGCCCGCCCGACAGCACAATCGACGGCAGGTCGGTGGTAGCGGCCGCCATCAGGCACGCCGGGGTGGTCTTGTCGCAGCCGGTGGTCAGCACCACGCCGTCGAGCGGGTAGCCGTGCAGCACTTCCACCAGGCCCAGGTAGGCGAGGTTACGGTCCAGCGCCGCGGTGGGCCGGCGTGACTGCTCGGCGATGGGGTGCACGGGGAATTCCATGGGTATGCCGCCAGCGTCGCGAATGCCGTCCTTGACCCGCTTGGCCAGCTCGATGTGGTGGCGGTTGCAGGGCGTCAGGTCGCTGCCGGTCTGGGCAATGCCGATGATCGGCCGGCCCGACTGCAGCTCGGCGCGGGTCAGGCCCTGGTTCATGTAGCGTTCGGTGTACAGCGCGGTCAGGTCGGCGTGGCTGGGGTCGTCGAACCACAGTTGGCTGCGCAGGCGGCGGGGTGGGGTTTGGCTCATGGCAGGCTCCGGGGCGTCAGGCAGGCAGTTGGTTGTGGCGGCGCAATTGGCGGATCAGGCTGGCGTGGTCCAGGTCACCGTCGCCGGCGTCCACCAGCGCGCTGAACAGGCCGTCCACCAGGGTCGCCACCGGCAGGCTCAGGCCCAGGCCGTGGGCGTGGGCCAGGGCGGTGCGGGTGTCCTTGAGCTGCCATTTGGCCGGGCCGCCAGGGGTGAATTCGTCGTCGATCATGCGTTTGCCGTGCTGGCGCCAGATGGGCGAATCAACGAAGCCGCCCATCAGCGCTTCATGCACCTTGGCCGGGTCGGCGCCGCCGCGTTCGGCCAGCAGCAGGCCTTCGGCGACGGTGGCGATGGTGCTGGCGACAATCAGCTGGTTCACCAGCTTGGCCAGCTCACCGCTGCCCGCCGGGCCCACCAGCACCGGCCGGCCCATGGCCGCCAGCACCGCCTGGCCCTGTTCGAACGCCTGCGGCGTGCCGCCGGCCATGATCGCCAGGCTGCCCTCGCGGGCGCCGCGTTCACCGCCCGACACCGGCGCGTCCAGGTACGCAAGGCCCAACTCGGCGCAGCGGCGGGCGTGGTCGGTGGCGTCGTCCACCGGTATCGAACTCATGACCACCACCAGCGCGCCCGGGCGCAGGGCCAGGGCGGCGCCATTGGCGCCAAACAGCACGTCGGTACAGGTCGGCCCGTCGCTGAGCATGCAAATCAGTACATCGGCGCCCTGGGCGGCCGCCGCGGCGCTGTCCAGCACTTGGGCGCCGTCGGCGGTCAGCGCCGCGGCCTTGGCCGGCGAGCGGTTCCAGGCGCGCACCGGCAAGCCTGCGCGCAGCAGGCAGCGCACCATGGGCGCGCCCATGATGCCGGTGCCGATGAAGGCGATTACGGGGTGGCTCATGCCTTGTCTCCAATCAGGGTGGCGTCGGCCGCAGGTGCCGGGCGGCGGGGCATCAGCATCATGCCGATGCCGGCCGCGCCCACCAGGGCGGCGATCACCAGGAAGCCCGGCGTGTAGCTGCCGGTGGTGGTGTAGAGCAGGCCGGTGATGTACGGCCCGGAGAAACCGCTGAGGTTGCCGATGGAGTTGATCAGGCCGATGCCGGCAGCGGCACCCACCCCGGTCAGCACCTGGCCCGGCACGGCCCAGAACACGTTGATGGCGCTGTACACGCCGATGGCCAGCAGCACGAAGCCGATGACGATGATCCACGGTTGGTTGATCAGCAGCGCCAAGGCGATCGACACCGATGCCAGCAACGCGGCGCCGCCGGCGTGCCAGTGGCGTTCCTGCAGGCGGTCGGAACGGCGGCTCCACAGAATCATCGCCACCGCTGCCAGGGCGTAGGGAATGGCGCTGATCAGGCCGTTCTGCATCAGCCCCAGGTCCAGCCCGAACGAGGCGCGGAACGACTGCAGCACGCTGGGCAGGAAGAAGTTCATGGCGTTGGAGCCCGAGGTAATGCCGAAATACACCAGTGCCAGCAGCCACACCTGGCGGTTGCCCAGGGCCTTGCGAATCATCTGGCCCTTGCTCAGGCCGGCGTCCACCGCCAGCGCCTTGCTGCGTTCTTCGCGCTCCAGGGTGTCCATCAGCCATTGGCGCTGTTGCGGCGTCAGCCAGTGCGCGTCGGCGGGGCGGTCGGTGAGGTAGAAGTAGCAGACCACGCCCAGCACAATCGCCGGCACGCCTTCGGCGATGTACATCAGCCGCCAGCCCACCACGCCGATGCTGTCGCCCAGCTGCATCAGCCCCACCGACAGCGGTGCGCCGATCACCTGGGCAATGGGCACGCCGAGGTAGAAGGTGGCGATCATCCGCGCCCGGTAGCGGCTGGGGAACCACAGCGACAGCAGGTAGATCACCCCGGGGAAGAACCCGGCCTCGGCGATGCCCAGCAGCACGCGCAGGGTGATGAAGTGCCCGGCGGTCTGCAGCAGGCCCATGGCGCCGGCGATCAGGCCCCAGGTCACCATGATGCGGGCAATCCACACCCGCGCGCCGAAGCGGTGCAGCATGATGTTGCTGGGCACCTCGAACAGGAAGTAGCCGAGGAAGAAGATCCCGGCGCCCAGGCCATAGATGGTCTGGTTGATGCCAATGTCCTGGTTCATTTTCAACGCGGCGAAACCGACGTTGGTGCGGTCCAGGAAGGCCACCACGAACAGCAGGATGAGGAAGGGCACCAGGCGCTTGGTCACGCGGCTGATGGTCTGTTTTTCAATGTCCAGGATGGCTGGATCGGGTGTGTTCATGTCGCGTGGCCTCGCCTTGTTATTGTTGTGGGGGCGTGTGCAAGCGGTGTCGGCTAGCGGGGTGCGGTGTCCTCGATGTGTGCTTGCACGATGGCGTCGAAGCTGGCGTCGGCGCTGAAGCCAAGGCCGCTGGCGTAGGGGGCTTCAACCTGGCTGGGCCAGCCTTCGACGATACGCTGGATGGTGGCGTCGGGTTCCCAGCGAATCAGTTTTACCGCCTCGGGGCCGGCCACGCGTTCCAGCGCCTTGACCATGTCGGCGACGGTGGTGGTCAGGCCGGGCAGGGGGATCACCCGCTGGCTGCCCAGGGTCTCGGGGGCCAGGGTCATGCCCAGCAGCATCGCTTCCACCGCGCGGCGCGGCGACGACAGGTACACCTGGGTGTCGGGGCGCACCGGGCACACGGCGGGCAGGCCCACCAGCGGCTCGCGGATGATGGAGCTGAAGAAGGTCGAGGCGGCCTTGTTCGGCTTGCCCGGGCGCACGGCGATGGTCGGCAGGCGCAGCACGCGGCCGTCGATGAAGCCTTTGCGCGCATAGTCGGCCACCAGCAATTCACCCACGGCTTTCTGCATGCCGTAGGAGGACTGCGGAGTCAGCGCGGTGTCGTCGTTGACCACCGCCGGCAGCGTGCCGCCGAACACCGCGAAGCCGCTGGCGTACACCACGCGCGGCTGCCGGCCTTGCTGGCGCAGGGTCTCCAGCAAGGTCATGAGGCCGTGCAGGTTGACCTGCATGCCCAGGTCGAAATCCGCCTCGGCGGCGCTGCTGACCACGGCAGCCAGGTGCCACACCAGGTCCACGCCATCGGTTACCCGGGCCAGGGTGGTGGCGTCGCTGACGTCGCCGGTAATCACCTCCACGCGCGGGTCCGTGGGCACGCCTTCGCCTTCGAAGGCGTCGAACAGCGCGATGCGTTCGATGGGCTTGGCGGCTTGGCCCTGCAGGGTGATGGTGCCCATGTCCAGCAGGCGCTGGGCCAGTTGCTTGCCGATGAAACCGGTGCCACCGGTGATCAGAATGCGCATGATGTTTTCCTTGTTGTTATCGATTCAATGCCCCGTAGCAGCTGCCGAAGGCTGCGTCCGGCCCACCGCTGTGGCGCACTGGACGCGGCCTGCGGCCGCTGCTACGGGTTAGTCGGCTTGGGTGGTGCGTTGGCATTGTTCGCCCAGGCCGCTGATGCCCAGGCGCATCTCCTGCCCTGGCCGCAGGAACACCGGGTTGGGCTTGATGCCCAGGCCCACCCCCGGCGGCGTGCCGGTGGAGATGATGTCTCCCGGCTGCAGTGACATGCAGCGACTCAGGTAGGCGATCAGCGCCGGAATCTGGAACACCAGCGTGCGCGTATTGCCGTTCTGGTAACGGTGGCCGTCCACTTCCAGCCACAGGTCCAGCTGGTGCGGGTCGGCGATTTCATCGCGGGTCACCAGCCACGGGCCGATGGGGCCGAAGGTGTCGAAGCCCTTGCCCTTGTCCCAGGTGCCGCCGCGCTCCAGCTGCCATTCGCGCTCGGAAACGTCGTTGATCACGCAGTAGCCGGCCACGTGGTCCATGGCACTGGCCTCGCTGATGTAGCGCCCGGCCTTGCCGATCACCACGCCCAGCTCCACTTCCCAGTCGGTCTTGTTCGAGCCGCGGGGGATTTCCACGTTGTCGTTGGGCCCGCAGATGGCGCTGGTCCACTTGTTGAAAATCACCGGTTCGCTGGGCACCGCCATGCCGGATTCGGCGGCGTGGTCGGCGTAGTTCAGGCCGATGCAGACGAACTTGCCCACCTGGCCCACGCATGGGCCGATACGCGGGCTGCCCGGCACCGCCGGCAGGCTGCGGGCGTCCAGTTGCGCCAGCTTCGCCAGGCTGGCGGCTTCCAGGGTGGCGCCGGCGATGTCCTGCACGTGGCCGCTGAGGTCACGCAGTTGGCCCTGGTCGTCCAGCAGGCCGGGTTTTTCCTGGCCCTTGGGGCCGTAACGCAGCAGTTTCATGGTCAGTTCCTGGTCAGGGGGATTAGTTGCTCATGCCGCCGTCGATGACGTGCACGCCGCCGGTGGTGTAGGCGCTGGCATCGGAGCCGAGGTACACCGCGAGCCGGGCGATTTCCTCGGGGGTGCCGAGGCGGCCCATGGGCTGGCGGGCGACGAAGGCCTGGTACACCTCGGCCTCGCTGCGCCCTTCGGCGCGGGCCTGCTCGGTGATGCGCTGGCGCAGCGACGGCGAGTCGACGGTGCCGGGGCAGATGGCGTTGCAGCGGATGCCCTTGACGACATAGTCGGCGGCCACGGACTTGGTCAGGCCGATGACCGCCGCCTTGCTGGCCGAGTAGGCGAAGCGGTTGGGCACCGCCTTCACGCTGCCCGCCACCGAGGCCATGTTGACGATGCTGCCGCTGCCTGCCGCCAGCATGGCCGGCAGCACGCCGCGGATCATGCGGTACATGGCGGTCACGTTGAGGTCGAATGAACGCTGCCAGGCCTCGTCGTCGCAGGCCAGCAGGTTGCCGCTGTGCACGAAGCCGGCGCAGTTGAACAGCACATCGAGGGTGCCCACCTGGGCGGTCAGTTGCTGCACGGCCTGGGCGTCGGTGACGTCCAGGGCCAGGGCCTGAATGCCCGGCAGGTCGCGCAGGCTGTCGATGCGCAGGTCGGTGGCTATCACCTGGGCGCCGGCCTCCTGGAAGGCCAGCACCGAGGCGCGGCCGATGCCCTGGGCGGCGGCGGTGATCAGAACGCGTTTTCCGGCAAGACTCATGGGGCGTGGTCCTTTTGTTGTTATCCGGCACAGTCCGAATACCCTAGAACGGCTTGCCGATAAGCGCCAATGAGATATCCTCAAGGTTCAATAACCGGGGGTTATCGCATGGCGGATGTTTCCTTCAACCAACTGTGCAACTGGCTGCGCTTTCGTCACCTGGTGTTGATCGACACCCTGGCGCGCACGCGCAACATGCACGCCACGGCAGAGCAGATGAGCATCAGCCAGCCGGCCGTGAGCAAGATGCTGCGCGAGGCGGAGAAAATGCTCGGCTTCGACCTGTTCCAGCGCCTGCCGCGCAGCCTGGTGCCCACCGACCTGGGCGTGCACGTGGCGCGCTACGCGCAAATCGCCCTGAACGACGCCCGCCATTTCGTCGGCCAGGTCAATGACCTGCGTGAAGGCGGCCACGGCCTGCTGAAAATCGGCACCATCTTTGCCCCCACCTCCCAGGCGTTGCCCCAGGCCATCGTCGGCATCAAGCAGCGCTGGCCGCTGCTGACCCTGGACGTGCTGGAGGGCACCAGCGCCAACCTGCTGAGCCTGCTGGAGCACAAGCAGCTGGACCTGGTGATCGCACGTTTCACCCTAGACCGCCACCGCCAGCTCTTCGACTTTCGCGCCCTGGCCCCCGAGCCGCTGTGCCTGGTGGCCGGCAGCCAACACCCGCTGGCCGGCAACAGCGACCTGCCGCTGGCCGAGCTGGGCAACTGGCCGTGGATCGTCTACCCCGCCGGCACGCCCATGCGTGCGCGCCTGGAGCGCGCCTTCGCCGAAGCCGGCATGGCCTCGCCGGGCAACACCGTGGAGACCATCTCCATGCAGACCACCCTGCAACTGCTGCAGACCGCGCCCATGCTGGCGATGCTGGCCGAATCCATGGTCGAACCGGACATCCGCGCGGGGAGGCTGACGCGCTTGAACCTGCCGTTCCCGTTGGTGCTGGATGATTACGGCGTGATCACCCGCCGCAACGAGGTGCCGGGGTGGGCGGCGCAGGCATTCGCCGATCAACTGCTGGGCGCCGCAGAACCGTAGCCGCTGCCGCCAGGCTGCGCTGGGCGGTGTGGGCGCTGGAGATTTGCAGCGTGGTGGGTGCTTGTCTTGGGTTTTGCAGCGCCGCGAAAATCGCGCGCCGCCCGCGCGGCGCTTCGCGGACACGGTCCGCTCCTACCGTTTGTTTCGGGCCAGTTTTGTCTGCGGGATCTCCCGGGACCGCCTTGTTGGCACTCACACAGATCTACAGCGAAAGCACAAAGCGGTCCCGGGAGATATCACTGCCATAATTGGCCCGAAACAAACGGTAGGAGCGGCCTGCGGCCGCGAAGCGCCGCGCGGGCGGCGCTCGATCTCAAGAACAATCAAAAAACATCGGCTAGCACCTGGTTGCCATCACGCGCACCACCCCGCAAAAACGCCCCCCGCGCCTCCACCACCGCACACCCTTCCTCCAGCAACAAATTCGCCGTATTCACCACCGCCTTCAAATCCTGATCATCACTGTTGCTCAGGGTCAGGCTGCTCAGGCTTTGCATCAGTTCGCGCGCGGTGCCGATGCGGTGCATGGCCAGGGCGTAGAGGTTAGCGATGGCGGGTGTGAGGAGCAATGCGGCGGGGGGTATTTGGGAAATGTCCTACAAAATAGCCGGCCGGCAAGCGCTTGTAGCCGATGCCGCAGGCTGCGCTGGCCTGGGTGAACCCTGAAAATCTCCAGCGAGGCAGGGGGCCAGCGCAGCCTTCGGCAGCGGCTACGGGTTGTCGCTTTTCAGGCGGGTTGGGCCTGGGCCCGTTGGTGCGTGCCATGCAGGTTGATGGCGCGATCAAACACCGCCATCAAACATCCCTGATGGGTAATCCCAATAACCCGGCAGCGGGGCAGCGCCTCGCGCACTACCCCCATCAAGCGCACCGCCGAGGCCTCGTCGAGGTGGCTGGTAGCCTCATCCAGGTACAACGTGTCCGGCCGGTGCACCAACGCCCGCGCCAACGACAAGCGCTGTTGCTCGCCAGCAGACAGCTGCCGTGCCCACTGCGCGCACTGCGCCAGGTCCTCGGCGAGTACCGGCAACCCAACCGCCACCAACGCCTGGCGCAATACTTCATCCCCTGGCACCTCGACATCGGGGTAGGCCAGCAACTCGCGTAAGGGCAGTACCGGCAGATACGGCGTCTGTGGCAATACCAGCGAACGCCCTGGTGGCACCTGCCAGCGCCCCTCGAAATGCGGCCACAACCCATGCAGGGTGCGCAACAAACTGGATTTGCCCACGCCACTGGCCCCCGCCAGCCGCACCCATTCCCCTGGCGCGATGCATGCGGTGACCGGCGCTGTCATTGGCTGCCCATCGGGGTACAGCACGCGCAGCCCTTCCAGCCGCAGGGTAGCCCCGACCACAGCCGCCGTGTGTGCCCGATGCTTGTCCATGGCCTGCTGAAACTGCCCCAGCCGCTCCACCGTGGCGCTCCATTCCGCCAGGCGCCAGTACATCTTGATAAACCAGCTCAGGGAGCCCTGCACGGCGCTGAATGCACTGCGGATCTGCATCAGGCCGCCCAGGGTGATGGTCTTCGCCAGAAACGCGGGCAGCGCCGCGAATACCGGGATGATCAGACTGACGCGGTCGTAGCTGACGGTGAACAGCCCCAGCCGGCATTGCCGGTCCATCAGCCGCCGCCAGTTGTCGGCAATCGCCTGGAACCGCGCGCGCAGGTAGTGCTGCTCGGCGCCTTCACCGCGGTACAGCGCGATCTGTTCGGCATGTTCGCGGTTGTGCATCAGCGCCGAACGAAAATCGGCTTCGCGACGTTGCTGGTCATAGTCCAGCCCTTTCAGCGGGGCGCCGATGAAGTGGGTGACCAGGGTACCCATGGCGGTGTAGGCCACGGCGATCCACACCAGGTAGCCGTGCACGGTGAGGGTATGCCCGCCAAGCTCGAACTCCTGCACGCCGGACAACTGCCAGAGGATCAGCACGAACGCGCCGACCTGCGCCAGGTTGGCCACGAACGACACCAGCAGCGTGATGCTGCGCGTCACCAGCAGGTCGATATCCTCGGCGATGCGCTGGTCAGGGTTGTCGGGGCCTTGGTCCAGGCCCAGGCGGTAGAAGGCCTGGTGCTGGAACCAGGCGGTCAACGTGTGTTCGGTCATGGCCCGGCGCCAGCGGATTTCCAGGGCCTTGCGCAGCCAGTCCAGGTACACGGTGACCGCCACGTAGCAGGCCAGGTAGCCGATGTACCGGGTCATCAGGGCGTACAGCGCGGCGGTGTCGAACTGGCCCAGGGTGTCGTAGAACGTCTTGCTCCAGGCGTTGATCCACACATTGATCTGCACCAGCAGCAGGCCCATGCCGATCAGGCTGGCCAGCATCACCCAGGCCAGCCATTGCTGGCGGCTGCGCCAGAACGGGCTGGCCAGGCGGACGAAGGTGCGCAGCACGTTCATGGCTGCACCGCCGTTTGCGCGGCGGGCAGTACGTGCAGGCGGACGCTGTTGTCATCGGCGGCCAGGCGCTGCGCCAGTTGCTGCAGGCGCTTGATGTCCAGGGGCGCGACGAGGCTGCTTTGCTGGCCCAGGTAGCGCGGGTCGCCCCAGCGCTGCTCGCTCAATATCAGGCGGCGCAGTTGAGTGTCGGGGTCGTCGCGGCGCAGGCGTTCCTTGAGCACCAGCTGTTGGCGCAGGCGTTGCAGCTGCGCCACGTCCAGGTTGCGCGGCAACTGGGCCAGGGTCTGGGTCGCCAATTGCCACAGTTCCTCCACCCGTGCCGGGTCGCACGTGAAGCCCAGGCGGCTTTCGATGCGCTGGGTATCGGGGTTGAGCTCGGCGGTGAAGTCCAGGCGGTAGATGCCGGCGGCGCGGGTGCGCAGGGCGGTCTTGAGCTGCTGGTTGGCCAGGTCGCGCAGCAGGGCGATGCCGACCGCGTCGGCGGGTGCCCAGGGCAGGGCGCTGTAGCGCTCGGCGGTAACGCGGGCGCGGGGTTCCAGGGCAATGTCCAGGGTGGCCGTGCGTTGCCCCGGACGTTGCAGGGCGGGTTGGCCAAGCAACGCGGGGCCGCGAGGGATCGACGCCAGTTCGCGGTTCACCAATGGCTCAAGCTGGGCAGGCTCCACGTCGGCCATCAAGTAGTACGTCACGGGAGCCTGTGCCAGGCGCTGCCAGTCGGCGTTCAGGTCCTCGACCTGCAAGGCCTCCAATGCTTGGGGCGTCACAGTCGGTTGAGGCCCGTGGCGCAGCTCGCTCAGCCGCGCGGCAGCGGCGTCGTTGGCTTGCTGGGGCAGGCGGCCGGCCAATTCAGTCGTCGCAGCGTTGAAGAGCTGGGGGGCGATCCGGGTTGCCGCCTGGCTCAGGCGGTAGCTTTGCAGCAGTTGGGGCAGCGCATCGGGTTTGGCGCTCAGGCTCATCGTCAGGCGTTGCGGCAGTTGCTCCGTGGACAATGGCACAGCATGGGCCTGGCGCCAGCGCTTGAGCACCGAAGCGTCCCAGCCGTCCGGCCCGCTTTCCTGGGCCAATTGCAGGGCCATCTGCGCGCGCCATGGGGCAATGTCTTTCAGGGCGTAGCCGGCTGACGACTGTGCCTTGAGCTGGAATTGGCCCGCGGCACCATTGCGACGCAGCCACACCAGGCGGTCGCCGTTGCTCAGGTTCCAGTGTTCGACGTGTTCGTTGGGGAACGAGTGGCGCTGGGTGACATGCCCAGGGGCCGCAGGCGCCGGCAGTTCCGGCAGGGGCGCAACCACGGCCGCGCTGGCTTGTGGCTGTGCAGCGGCAATCGGCTGCTGACGCAACACCGCGCGCTGCTGCTCAATCTCGCTGACGGTAGGAATCTGCACGGCCGTGAGGCCCCGGGCGCTGAGTTGCATCACCTGGTCCGGGGTGTCGGTCCACAGGCGCAGGCGCTGGTTGACATCGTCGAGGCTGATGCTGTCCAGCACTTGCAGGTAAGCGGTGGCGATGGCGTGTTTGCTTTGCACGCGCTTGTCGGTGATCGCAACATCGTTGAGGTCGTTGACCCACTGCTGGAAGCTGCGGCTGTCGGGTGCTGCGAGCATGCGCTGGGCGATGGCGCGCACCTGTTCGCGCTCGGCGTTGACGTCCGAGCGTTGCAGGCCATGACGACGCGCCCGTTCGATTTCTTCCAGCAATTGCGTCCAGGCCTGGCGATGCTGGCCCGGCTCGACGCCTGCAGCGATACCCAGCACGGTGGAGTAATCGCCGATGGTGGTTTTCTGCGCCGTCAGGCTGCGCACGCCGTCGGCCTTGGGCTGGCGCTGCAACTGGGCCACCAGCGCGGCCAGGGTCAGGCGATCGATCAGGCGCTGGCGCAGGCCTTCAGTGCCTGGCTGGCGGCTGGCGCTTTCGTGCAGGCGGAACAACAGCGCCACCTGGCTGCTGCCGCTCTGGCTGTCCTGCAACTGGAAGATCTTCAGGCGGTTGTCCAGCGGCAGGTCGCGGTTGTCGCGGGGCGGCAGGGCCTTGCCCGGTTGGGCGCCCAGGCTACGCTGCACCTGCGCCAGCACGGCGGCCGGATCGATGTCACCGACCACGTTCAGCACCATATTCTGTGGTTGGTACCAACGTTGCTGGAAGGCCTGCAATTGCAGCAGCGGGGCCTGCGCAATGGCTGCTTCGTTGCCGATGGTACGGTGGGCCGGGTAGCGCGAGCCCACCCGTTGCGAGGCGGTGCGTTGCTGGTTCATGCGCTGGGCCACGCCCAGGCCGCCGCGCCACTCCTCGACGACGATGGCGCGCTCGTGGTCCAGGTCGGTGGCGCGGTAGTCGGCGGCGAACACCAGGTCGCTCAGTGCCTGCAGGCCCTGGTCCAACTGCGCCACGCCACGGCTGGGGCTGAGCAGGTACTGGGTACGGTCGTAGTTGGTCTGGGCGTTGAAGTGCTTGCCCTGTTCCCAGCCCAGCGCCTGCATGCGTTCACGCACAGTGCCGGGCTGTTGGCCGTGGCTGTAGAACACCAGGTGCTCCACCAGGTGGGCGACGCCGATCTGCTGTTCGCTTTCATCCACGGAGCCGGCCTTGACGGTCAGGCGCAGGTCCAGGCGGCCGGGGTCATCGGTGGCGCGCACCAGGCGGTATTGCAAGCCGTTGGCCAGGGTGCCCTGCACCACGGCAGGGTCCCAGGCTACCGGCTTCCCGGCGGTGGGCAACGATGTGCAGGCGCACAGCAGCACCGGGCCCAGCAGGCCCGTCATCCATAATTTCATCAGGTTATCTCGTGTAGTAGGGCGATACGGTTAGAAGCGGTAGCCGACTTCAAGCCAGAACTGGCGGCCGGTCTCATAGGAGGTACTGCCCGAACTGCTGACGATGCCGTTGACCTTGTCCATGACATTGGTCACGTCCACCGAGGCGAACACCGCCTGCTGCGGGCCGGTGGGTACCTCCCAGTGCACGCGCATGTCCCAGGTGGGCGCGCCGGCGACTCGGCTCTTGCCGTAGACGCTCAGGCTTTCGCCGTCGATGTCGACGGTGTCGCCGGTGCTGGTGATCTGGTCATAGGGCCCGCGGTAGCGCAGGAAGTTGCTGAGGGTGAGGTGCCAGCGCGGCAGCTCGGTAACGGCGGTCAGGCGCGCGGTCCACGGCCGGTTGAAATTCGCCGCGGGCAGTTCGCTGTACTTCATGCGCGTGCCGTCGTAGATCACGTCGGCATCGACATACTGGCTGGCGGAAACCACCGAATCGTAATCGCCGTAGGCGTCTTGGGTGCGCGACCAGTCGAAGGCCAATTGCAGGCTGGTGCTGGTGTCGGCGAACTTGATTTCCTCCACCGGCGTCACCGTCAGGCTGACGTTGTCGCTGACGCTGGAACCCTCGTTGGTGTAGGTGTACCAGGTCGTCGCGAAATTGCTGTCGGCGGGCAGGTCCTGGGTCTTGGCGCTGGCCCGCACCACCTTGTCCTTGCCCATGCGGCGCACGTATTTCAGGCGCCAGTCGGCGGCCAGCCAGCGCTGGTCCAGGCCCAGCATCAACTCGTCGTCGTAGGGTATGTCCAGGGTCGAGAACTTGTTGGTGTTCTTCTGCACCGTGCTGGTCCAGGCGCCGGTGTAACTGCTGCGGGTGTTGGTGGTGATCAAGGCGTTGCGGCCGTCGGCCAGGCGGTATTTGAACAGGTTGCGCCCGTAGTAGCGGTTGGCGCCGAAGACCACCACGGTGCTGCGGTCGCCGAACACGTCATAGTCACCGGCGAAGCGCGGGGCGATGGTTTTCTTTTCCATGTAGTCGTCGCCCTCCAGGCGCAGGCCGGGGCGCAGGCCCAGCTTGCCCAACTGCACTTTGTCCTGCAGGTAGAAGGCGTATTTGTTTTCGTCCACTTCGATCGTGCCGGCCTGGTACACCAGCCAGGTGCTCGCATACTGGCGGGTACTGCCGTTGAGCAGCGGGCTGACCGAGCAGGTGCTGTCGCCGCTGCTGCAGGTGGTGCCGTCGTCGCGGCGGAAGTTGGTGATGGCATTGACCTCCTCGGGGCGCTCCCATTGTGCGTGGGTGTGGGACAGCTCGATGCCAGTGGTGAAGTTGTGCTCAAGGCCCAGCACCTGCAAGGGGAACCAGTCGGCCTTGGTCGACCAGCTCAGGCTTTGCTGGCGCTGATTGAGGTCGCCAAACGAGCCTTCGATGCTGCGTGCGTTGCTGCTGGTGGGGTTGCCCCAGTTCTTGGCTTCGGACCAGTACCACCAGGCGATGTTGTTGGCCTGCGACTCGCGCGAGCTGGTCAGGTCGGTCACCGCCAGTTTGTTGGTCCAGGTGGCGGCATCGCCGTCGTACACACCCTTGAATGTGCCTTGCCAGCCGCCGTTGTGGGTGGTCCAGGCAGAGTCATTGCGGTTGGCGACGAAGTAGGTGTTGTCTTCGGGGGCGTAGGTGAACGAGCTGTCCAGGGTCAGGCGTTCGTTGATGTTCCAGTGGGTCTTGATCAGGTAGTTGTCCTGCCGCCGGGTCTGGTCTTTCTGGTTGCCTTGGGTGGTGCTCTGGTAGCCGTCGGCGTAGGCATTGAGGCCGATGGTGGAGCGCTTCTGCGAGAAATTCAGCAGCACGCCGAAGTCGTCGGTCAGGTGGCCTTCCAGGGTGCCGCGCACGGTGGTCTTGTCGAAGTCGGGCTGGTACTGCTCGTCCGAGCTGTTGGCGAAACTGTCCTGGTCTTCGTCGCTGATGTGGTAGCGCGTCCACGCGGAGCGAGTCATGGACGCCGAAAGCTTGCCGTGCAATTCCTGCGTCGGCTGGCGGGTAATGGCGTCCACCACGCCGCCGTTGAAGCCGCCGTACTCGGCTGGCACGTTGCTGTCATAGACGTGCACCTCCTTGAGCAGGTCGGCGTCCAGGGCAATGCCGTGGGAGCGGCTGGGCGCGGCGTCGAACTGGCGTACGGCGCTGTAGTCATGGGCGCCGGGGTCCAGGTCGTTGTTGATCGACACGCCGTCGATCATGAAGTTGTTCTGGTAGTACTTGGCGCCGTTGATGCTGATGTCCGCAGGGGCGATCTCCCCGGGGGTGTTGGAGCTTTGCTGGCTGTTGTTGAACTGCACGGAGGGGTGCATGCGCAGCAGGGTGGTGATGTCGCCGTTGGCGCCGGGAAAGGCGTGGATGGCCTGTTCGCCGATCACTGTTTCGCCCAGGTAACCGTTGCTTTCGGGGTTGCCCAGCACCACGGTGTTGCCGATCTCGACCGGCTGGTTGGCGCCTTGCAGCGCTTCGGCGCGGCGCAGGATGATGCTGCCGTAGACGTAGTCCCAGCCGATGCCGCTGCCACTGAGCAGGCGGTCCAGGGCTTCGGCGTTGCTGAGGTTACCGCTGACGGCGCGCGAGCTGTGGTCGGCCAGCAGCAGCGAGTCGATGCTGACCTGCAGCCCGCTTTGCTGGCCGAAGCTGATCAGCGCGCTGGCCAGCGGTTGGGCGGGGATGTCAAAGCCACGGCTGGCTTGCAGTTCGCTGTCGCGGCGGTTGTCCAGCTCGGCGGCGTTCAACGGCAAGGCGCTGAATGCGGCGCAAAATCCGAGGATGCGCAGACGGTTGAGTTCGCGCCTGTGGTGCAGCTGTGCCATGGTGATTCCCCGTGCCAATCTTGAATGCGAATTGATCGCAGTTGATGTACGAGGCCAATGACGCGACAGCGCAAACGATTTTCAGAAAAAGATGAAAATAAAATCAGGGAGGGGGGCTTAGCGCGACACGATCCATAGATACCCACCCACCTTTCGAACATGCCCCCCATGCGCACCCAGCATCGCCTGCAACGCCAGCCCAGGCTCGCGCAGGTTGTACAGCCCGGTGATTCGCAGGTCCCCAAGCCCGGCATCATTGAGCACAATCCGCCCGGGCACATACCGCTCAAGCGTGCGGATCACGTCCCCCAGCCGCTGGTTGTCGACGATCAGTTGCCCATCGCGCCACGGCGCCACCTGGCTGACCGGCACGTGGGCGAGGGTAACGGCATGGCTGCGCTCGTCCACGCGCAGGGTCTGCCCGGCGGTCAGGCCCGGGCTCAGTAGCTGTTGGCGGCTGTCGGTGACCTGCACCGAGCCATGGTCCACTGCCACCCGTTGCCCGTCTGGCTGCAGTTCAACGTTGAACGCCGTGCCGGTCACGCGCACGTCAAGGCCCGCTGCCTGCACATGGAACGGCCGCGCTGCATCCGGCGCCACTTCGAAAAACGCCTGCCCACGCAGCAGGGTCACGTCGCGGCGGTGCTCGCCCAAGGCCACCTTGATGGCACTGCCAGCGTCCAGGCGCACCACGCTGCCGTCCGGCAATGGCACGCGCTGTTGCTCGGCCACGCCTGTGCGGTAGTCGGCCTGCAGGTTCAGCCACAGGCGCGGGGCCAAGGCCACCACCAGGCACGCCGCCAGGCCGGCAGCTAGCACCTGGGGCCAGCGTCGTCGTGGCTTGAGCGTTACCACTTCGGCGATGGGCTGCGGCCACTGCGCCGTGGTCGAGGGCAGCAACTGGCCGGTCAATTGCCAGACGCGCTGGGCCTTCTGGTACGCGGCGGCGTGCGCCGGGTCGGCTTCCAGCCACTGCTGCAAGGCACTGTGCACGGCCACATCGTCGGGCGCTTGCTGTACGCGCATCAGCCAGTGCAGGGCGGTGTCGCGCAGGTGGCTGGCCGGGTCCTTGTCGGTCATGGGGCAGGGGGCTTCCGTGGCAGGCAAAAGGGGCAAGGGTCGCATATCCCGTGTACCGCGGCTATGGTCGGGGGTATTCATCAGCGCTCCAGACGCTCCATGCAATGGGCCAGTGCGTCATGCACCAATTGGTGCACCAGGGCCGTGGATACCCCCAGGGTTTCGGCGATCTGCTGCAGGGTGAAACCGCCCAGGCGGTGCATCTCGAAGGCCAGGCGCGTGCGCTCGGGCAGTTCGGCCAAGGCATCGCTCAGCGCTTGCAGTTCATGCTGGCCGGCCACCTGGCGCTCGGGGCCGGCGTCCTTGGCTTCCAGGCCGTCCAAGGCGTCGTGGCCGTCGGGCTGGCGGCGTTCGGTGGCCAGGCGCCGGGTGAGGTCGTAGGCCAGGTTGCGCACCACGCGGTACAGGTAGGCCACCGGGTTGTGAATGGCCAGCGAGTCATCCAGGCGGTCGCCGAAGCGCAGCCAGGCGTCCTGCACCACGTCTTCGGCACGGGCGCGGCAGCCGGTGATGTGCGCGGCGTAGTCGATCAAGGCCGGACGGTGGGTCAGGTACAGGCTGAGTGTGTCAGCGCGCGCATTCACGGGGGATGGGGCTCTACGAAGGGGCTGGAAAGCCGCGCATGCTATTTCAAATGATATTCATTATCAACAATGAGGTTTGCGGTTTTCGGGGGAATTGTTTGGAGATGTTTCTGTGAGGGTATCTGGGCCGCCAGGTGGCTGGCTTGAGGTGTGTAGGGTTGGGGAAATCGAGCGCCCCTCAACCATCCTCAAGCACCGCGCAACCTTCTTCCAGCGACAGGTTCAACGGTGGGCAGGTGACCGGCAAGCGCTTGTAGCCGCTGCCGCAGGCTGCGTGAACCCTGAAAATCTCCAGTGAGGCAGGGGGCCAGCGCAGCCTGGCGGCAGCGGCTACGTGGCCGAGTTGAGGCCCAACATCACCTCCGCACACAACCCCCCACCCTCACGGTTATACAACCGCAACGTCCCCCCAAGGCTCTCGGCCAACTGCACCGCAATCGCCAACCCCAAGCCGGTCCCACCCGTGTCGCGGTTGCGCGAGCTTTCCAGCCGGTAGAACGGCTGCAGCACCTGCGCCAACGCCTCTTCGGGAATGCCCGGGCCACGGTCCAGCACGCGCAGGGTGCAGCCGCCCTCCGTCACCACCTGCACTTGGGCTGCGCCGGCGAATTTCAGCGCGTTGTCGATCAGGTTGGTCAGCAGCCGGCGCAGCGCCTGGGGGCGGGTGTCCAGCAGCAGGTTGCCTTCGGCCGCCAGTTGCACGTCCTTGCCGGTGTCGTGGTAGTCGCCCACCAGGCTTTCCAGGAAGGGCGTCAGTTGCAGGCGGCAGCTGGCTTCGCTGGACGGCTCGGTGCTGCGGGCGTAGGCCACGCCTTCCTTGACCAGGTGTTGAATCTCGCCCAGGTCGTTCCACAGCTTGTGCTTGTCGGGGCTGTCGTCCATGAACTCCACGCGCAGTTTCATGCGGGTGATGGGGGTTTGCAGGTCGTGGGAGATGGCGGCCAGCAGTTGTACGCGCTCTTTGACGTAGGCGGCGATGCGGCCCTGCATGCTGTTGAAAGCGATGGCGGCGTAGGCCACCTCGGTGGGCCCCTGTTCATCCAGGTGCACGGGGTGCTGCTTGAGGTCGAGGTTGTCCACTGCCTTCGCCAGGCGCGTCAACGGGCGGATAGCGGTGCGCACCGCCAGCCAGGTGGCTGCCAGCAACAAGGCCAGTTGGCCGGCAAGGGTCACCGGCAACCACGGCGACACCGGGCTGACCGAGGGGCGCACGTCGATGGTCAGCGGCTGGCCGTCCTTGAGCCGCAGGTGGGCCTGGTAGTGTGGGCGGCTGTCGGGAATGTCGCGAAAACTCAGGGCGTAGTCGGGCGCCAGGGTCATGCGCATGGACTGCACCGAGGTGGGTTCGCTGGCGCTGTCCATGGCCTGGCCGGGCACGCCTTCGTCCAGCTGGTAGCGGTAGTTGGGGCGCTCCAGGCGCTTGAGCCAGGCCGGACGTTCCGCCGCTGGCAGGCGGTCGAGGATGGCCACCGAGGTGGCGACGTCGCGCTCGAAGTTGCCCAGCATCAGGGTCTTGGCGCTGCTGTAGCGCTCGTACGCCTGCAGCGCCACGGCCAGGCCCTGGGCCAGCACCAGGCTGGTAAGGAAAATCAGCGACAGGCGCGAGGCGAGGGTGCGCGGCCAGCGCAGCTGGTACTTCACGGCGCGTCCCCGAGCAGTTGCACCGGGAAGCTGAACACGTAGCCTTCGTTGCGCACGGTCTTGATGTAGGCCGGGTCGCGGGCATCGTCCAGCAGGCGCTGGCGCAGGCGGCTGACCATCAGGTCGATGGAACGGTCGAACAGGTCGACGTCGCGGCCCTGGGTCAGGTTCAGCAGCTGGTCGCGGCTCAGCACCCGCTGCGGGTGGTCGAGGAACACCCGCAGCATGCGGTATTCGGCGCCGCTCAGGGCCACCACCGAATCGTCGGCGGCCAGCAGGTGCCGCGCCGTGGTGTCCAGGCGCCACACACCGAAGGCCAGTTGCCGCGATTGTTCGCTGACCACAAGGTTGGGCGGCAGCATGCGCGTGCGGCGCAGCACGGCGTTGATGCGCGCCAGCAGCTCGCGGGCCACGAACGGCTTCACCAGGTAGTCGTCGGCGCCCATTTCCAGGCCAATGATGCGGTCGGTGTCGTCGTCGCGGGCAGTCAGCATCAACACGGGAATGTAGCGGTGCTTGCCGGCGCGCAGCTCGCGGCACAGCACCAGGCCATCGTCGCCGGGCAGCATGATGTCCAGCACGATCAGGTCCACCTGGCCGGCTTCCAGGAAGCTGCGCATGGTCCGCCCATCGGCGGCCAGGGTCACCCGAAAACCGTTCTTTTTCAGGTAGTTGCCCACCAGCTCGCGGATGTCACGATCATCGTCGACGATCAATACGTGGTCGGCGCGGGAGTCCATGGCGGCGTCCTTGCATCAGGGGAGTGGTGGCCAGTCTAGCAAGGCGAGCAGGGGCTAATGTATCTGTTTGTATCTGGAGCTGGGCCCGATACATAACCCGGCTTTTGCCGCCCGCTGGCGAAACATGGCGAACACATGTGGCGGGCCAAATAGCGCCATCGAGAACACCACGCCAAGGAGCTCCACCATGTACAAGACTCTGTCCAAACCGTTCGCTGTCTCCGTGCTGGCCGCCGTGCTGCAACTCGGCGCCTGGGCCAACGCCAACGCCGCCGAAACCGCCGCCAACCAGATCGCGCCCATCGCCGTGGGCAGCCACACCTCGTTCGGCGCGTTGAAACACGTGAAGGCCGGGCTGCTGGACGTGGCCTACGCCGAGGTGGGGCCGGCCGATGGCCCGGTGGTGATTTTGCTGCACGGCTGGCCGTACGACATTCACAGCTACGCCGACGTGGCGCCGGCGCTGGCGGGCAAGGGCTACCGCGTGCTGATCCCGTACGCCCGTGGCTACGGCGACACCCACTTCCTGTCGGCCAAGACTTCGCGCAACGGCGAACCCGCCGCCCTGGCCCAGGACCTGATCGACTTCATGGACGCCCTGCACATCAAGCAGGCGGTGCTGGGCGGCTACGACTGGGGCGCGCGCACCGCCGACATCGTCGCCGCGCTGTGGCCCGAACGCGTCAAGGCACTGGTGGCGGTGAGTGGCTACCTGATCGGTGGCCAGGAAGCCGGCAAGGCGCCGCTGCCACCGGCCGCCGAACTGCAATGGTGGTACCAGTTCTATTTCGCCACCGAGCGTGGCCGCCTGGGCTATGAAAAGAATACCCACGACTTCGCCAAGCTGATCTGGAAGCTGGCCTCGCCGAAGTGGAACTTCGACGACGCCACCTACGACCGCAGCGCCGCCGCCCTGCAAAACCCCGACCACGTGCCGGTGTCGATCTTCAACTACCGCTGGCGCCTGGGCTTGGTGAAGGGCGAGGCGCGCTACGCCACCGTGGAGCAGAAACTCGCTACTTCGCCGGCCATCAGCGTGCCCACCATCACCCTGGAAGGCGACGCCAACGGCGCCCCGCACCCACCCGCCGAGGCCTACGCCAAGCGCTACACCGGCAAGTATGACTTCCGCCTGATCAGCGGCGGCATTGGCCACAACCTGCCGCAAGAGGCGCCCCAGGCGTTTGCCCAGGCCATCGTCGACGCTGATCATCTGTAAGCGCACGGAGGCGTCATGAAATTCAAGTCACTCGTGATGGGCTGCGCCCTGGCCGCCAGTGGCGCGGCCCTGGCCGCAGGCCCGCTGTCGCCGATCTACGGCGTGGCGCTGCCTGATGGCTACCGCAAGTGGGAATTGGTAGCCCCGGCGCAGGAGGCCGCGCCATTGAACGAACTGCGTGCGGTGCTGGGCAACGACACCGCCATCAAGGCTTACGAAGCTGGCACCCAGCCGTTCCCCGACGGCACGGTGCTGGTCAAGCTGGCCTGGAAGCATGTGCAGTCGCCGGAGTTCGAGCCAGCGTCCATCCCCGGCGCGGCCACCACGGTGCAGGTGATGGTCAAGGATTCGAAACGCTATGCCGCCACCGGTGGCTGGGGTTTCGGCCGCTTCATCAACGGCCAGCCGGCGGACGCGGCGCAGCACCAGACCTGTTATGCCTGCCACCAGGCCAAGGTGCAGGACCATGATCTGGTGTTTACCCGTTTTGCCCCGTGACCGCCTTGGACGCAGCCTTCGGCAGCTGCTACGGGCAACCCGCGTAGCAGCGGCCAAAGGCCGCGTCCAAGGCACCTGTGAATCACTTCAATACGGAGTCACCCATGAAAAAAGTCATCGCTGCACTGGCCTGTTCCGTCTGCCTGTCGGCCTTCGCCGAACCGGCCAAACCCACCATCGTCCTGGTGCATGGCGCCTTCGCCGATGCCTCCAGCTGGAACGGCGTGGTGAAAATCCTCGAACACGACGGCTACCCCGTAGTGGCCGCCGCCAACCCCCTGCGCGGGGTGAAGAACGACGCGGCCGCCGTGGCCAACCTGGTCAGCAGCATTCACGCGCCGGTGGTGCTGGTGGGCCATTCCTACGGCGGCAACGTGATCACCAGCGCCGCCGACCAGCAGGCCAACGTCAAGGCGCTGGTGTATGTCAGCGCCTTCGCCCCCGACGCCGGCGAAAGCGTGGCGCAGCTAGTGGGCCAGTTCCCCGGCAGCACCCTGGGCCCAACCCTGGCGCCACCGGTCAGCCTGGCCGACGGCGGCAAGGACCTGTACATCCAGCAGGGCAAATTCCACGACCAGTTTGCCGCCGACGTGCCCGCCGCCCAGGCCGCGCTGATGGCCGCCACCCAGCGCCCGCTGGCCCAAGGCGCGCTTGACGAGAAGACCGACGCGGCTGCCTGGAAGCACATTCCGTCGTGGTACATCTACGGCGACCACGACAAGAACATCCCGCCCCAGGCCATGGCGTTCATGGCCAAGCGCGCGGCGGCCAAGGCGGTGGAGGTGGTAAAGGGCGGCTCCCACGTGGTGATGGTCTCGCACCCCGGCGCGGTGGCGAAGCTGATCGAGACGGCGGCGGCAGCGGGTTGAGGGGCTCAGTCTTGCTGCAAATGTCGCTCTATGACCTGGGCTTCACCCGCAGGCCGGTTGCGCAGTCGTCCTGCCTGCCCTGCGCAAATAGAGCACCTGCACGCTGACGCCGATGATCAGCAGCACCAGCAGGCCGCCTTGCACACCCACCAGCAGCGGTGCGTGCGGGTCGGTCACGATGGGGTGGCCGTCCGGCACACGGCGCAAGGTTTCGGACACGGTGGGCACCATCAGCAAGAACGCCGTCAGGCTCAGCAGGATGGTTTCCAGGTAAACCCCCGCGCGCCCCAGCCATGGTAGGCGCCCCGCGGCATAACCCGTCAGCAGCACCACCAGGGTCACCGCGCCGATGATGTTGCTGACCGGTTGGTGGGCCACCAGGAACACGGTGCAGGCACCGATCACCATCGACACCAGGTACAGCAGCCCTGGGGTCGAGCGCGGCACGATGCGCCCATGGCGCCAGAACATGTAGGCGGCCAGCGGAATCGCCGGCAGGCTGCCGAGGGTGTGAAGCCAGCCAAGGGGGGAAATGCCGAACATGTGAATAGCTTCCGTGAAGTTGGATGAAAGGCACAGTCGCCTGCGTGGCGGCCGTGTGCCGATGTCGCCTGAAAAGCGATATGCTTGTGGCTCAGATTAACCATGGCATGGCCCAGCAGACATGACGGATTCCCTTGAAAGCTTGATCATTCATCCGGAAATGCAGTTGAAAGGTTTTGCTGCGGCGGACTTGCTGTCCCAGGTGCTGGCGAAAATTCGCCTGACAGGGGACCGCGTCTATTCGGCCGTGCTGCAGGCGGGGGACGCGTTGGTGCTGGATGAAAAAAGCGCCCATGTGTGCATGCTGCGCGACGGTGAGTTGCACATTCGCCACGGCGATCAGCCCGCAAAAACAGTACGGCAGGGCGACATCCTGCTGTTGCCGCACGCGCTGTCGGGGCTGGACATCACGGCGGGCGAAAGGCGTGCCGAGGTCGTGGTCTGCCGGTTCTGGTTCGACGCCAGCAGCTTCGAAGCCATGGTGTTCAGCCTGCCGTGGCTGATTCACCTCAGCCATGCCGACGCTGCGGCGTGGTCGGAAGGCATCCTGCATTTCATGTTGCTGGAAGCCAACGACACGCAACCGGGCGGGGCATTGATGGTGTCGCGGCTCATCGACCTGGTGGTCATTCGCATCCTGCGCACGTGGGTGCAACAAGGCGCGGCTGCGGGCTGGCTCAAGGCCTTGTCCGACCCCCGCGTGGCGCGGGCGTTGAAAGCCATTCACGAAGCGCCCGGCCAGCCGTCGAGCATCGCTGCGCTGGCAGCGATTGCCGGCATGTCGCGCTCCAATTTCTGCGAGCGTTTCAACGCACTTGTGGGGCGGCCACCGTTGCGCTACCAGAACGAGTGGCGCCTGGCGCTGGCGAAAACCATGCTGCTGCAGGGCCGGCACCGGGTGGGGGAGGTTGGCTTTGCCGTGGGCTATGAATCGGAAGCCGCGTTCAGTCGCGCCTACAAGGCTTTTTTCGGCCGCGCACCGCGTGACGACAACGCCTGCGCCGCCGATGACGGGCAGGGGTGAGGTGGCGGTAATGGGGCGCCAATAACCCCAGGTTATCGTTCAATGGAATGTTGTCATTGGGCAAACCCCATCACGCTGACTAGAGTGCAACGACGCCCGTGCCCCCGGCATGCAGGCGTCAACCGCTCAAAGAGGCGTGTCATGAAAACAATAAAAAGCTTCAAGACGCTGACCATCGTTTTTCTGTTCATGATCGGCGTGGTCAACTACCTGGACCGCAGCGCGCTGTCCATCGCCAACACCTCCATCCAGCACGACCTGGCCATCAGCCCCACGCAGATGGGCTTCCTGCTGTCGGCGTTTTCCCTGGCCTATGCGTTTTCCCAGTTGCCCATGGGCGCGCTGATCGACCGCCTGGGCAGCAAGCTGGCGCTGGGCGGCTCACTGATTGTGTGGTCGCTGGCGCAGGCCGCGTTCGGCCTGTTCAGCGGCTTCGGCAACCTGCTGGGCATGCGTGTGCTGCTGGGCATCGGCGAGGCGCCGGTGTTCCCCTCGGCGGCCAAGGCACTGTCGGAGTGGTTCGACACTCAGGAGCGCGGCACCGCCACCGGCTGGGTGTGGTCGGCCACCTGCATCGGCCCGTGCCTGGCGCCGCCGCTGCTGACGTTGTTCATGGTGCACCTGGGCTGGCGCGGCATGTTCGTGCTGACCGGCATCATCGGCCTGGTGCTGGCGGCGTGCTGGTTCACCTTCTACAAGAGCAAGGCGCAGTACATGGCCGAGACCGGCCGTGCCGAGCCACAGCCAGTGGTGGCGAAGGTCGCGCCCAAGCTGCGCTGGTCGGCGCTGCTGCGCGACCGCAATACCTGGGGCGCTTTCCTGGGCTTCATGGGCGTGATCTACATGATCTGGGTGCACCTGACCTGGATGCCCGGCTACTTCGAAAAAGCCCACGGGCTGGACCTGTACCGCACGGCGTGGGTGGTGTCGTTGGCCTACCTGTTCGGTGCCGCCGGCACGGTGGTGGCGGGCAAGGCCTGCGACGCCCTGGTGGCGCGCGGCATGAAGGTGCTGGCCAGCCGCAAGCTGGTGATCATCACCGGCCTGCTGGGCGGGGCGCTGTTCACCCTGATCGTCGCCTTCGCCAGCAACCTGGCGGCGTGCGTGGCCCTGCTGTGCGCGGCGCTGTTCTTCATCAACATCTCCAGCGCCACGGCGTGGATGATCGTCAACACCATCGTGCCGTCGGAGCGGGTGGCGTCGTTCGGTTCCATCCAGAACTTCGGCGGTTACCTGGCTGGTTCCATTGCGCCGATTCTCACCGGTTTCAGCGTGCAGCAGAGCGGCTCGTTCTCGTCGGCGTTCGTGATCAGCGCGGTGGTGGCGACCTGCTCGGCGCTGGCCTATTTCATCCTCCTGAAAGAACCCGGCACCCCCGTAGCAGCTGCCGCAGGCGGCGTCCGGGCACAGGCACGGTCGGCCTGATACCCCGCCGCTGCTACATCCTGTGGGAGCTGGCTTGCCAGCGAGCTGGTGGGGCCATAAAAGCTCGCTGGCAAGCCAGCTCCCACAAGACAGTTGTTTAACGCCGGCGACGGGAAAATCCGTCGCCTCATGGTTGCGGCTTGTTGGCCTTGCCCTGGCCACGCAGGTACATGGACTTCGCCAACTGTTCGCGTTCGTCCGCAGGCAGCGTTGCGGCGAAGTCGGCCAGGCTGGTTTCCACCCGGGCGCGCAGGGCCAGGTCGGCGTCGCGGGCGCGGCCCAGGTCGGCCACCAGGGCGTCGCGGTCCAGGGTGGGCGCGCGCAGTTGTTGCATCACGTCCTGGCGCGCCTGGCGGCCAGCCACAATCAGCGGCTGGCTTTGCTCGCGGGTCTCGCGCAGCAGGCGGCGCAGTTCGTGGCGGCGCTGCACGGGCAGTTGCACCATCACCTGGCGCAGGCCGTGCTGCACCACCGGGCCGACCACGGGCGCGGGGTGCGCCAGCCATTGGTAGAGGCCACCGGCGACGCCGCCAATGAGGAAAATATTCAGCACCAGCGAGGCGGTCAGCCAGGGCTTCAACGGGCTACGGGCGTCACTCATTGTTCGCTGTCCTCGGTGCTGATGGTGTAGACGATCTCGGCATCGTTCTGGTCGAAAATGCTCGGCAAGGCCTCGGCGCCGTTGCCCGTGGCCAGGCTCAACGATACGGCAAGCATGCCCGCGGCGATGCCGGCCACGCCCACGCCCAACAGCCCCAGCCGCGACCACAGGGTGTGATGGCCGCTGAACAGCGGGCGCCGCACCGGCAGGTTGGCTGACGCGGCGATGCGCGCACCCAGGGCGGGGTGGGGCGCCGGCAGGTGGTGGCTGTCCAGCAGGCTGTCCAGGCCCTGCGCCTGGGCCAGGCTGGCGCGGGCGCAGGCATCACCGCTGTCCAGCAGTGCCTGCGCCGGCTGGCGCTCGGCGGCAGGCCAGCGGCGCAGGTCGGCGCCGTAGGCATCGGCCAGGTAAGCAAAACGTTCGGGCGTCATCATGTGTCCCTCCCCGGGCCAACCGTTTCGGCGAGTTGGTTGCGCAGGTTGCGCCGGGCTCGCGATAGCAGGCTTTCCAATGCCTCGACACTGATGTCCATCAGCGCCGCTGCCTCGATGTTCGACAGTTCCTGGTAATACTGCAGCACGATGGCCTCGCGCTGGCGTTCCGGCAGGGCGGCAAGGGCGGCGGCCATGCGTTCGCTGCGGTCGTTGGCGTGCAGTTGGTCCTCGGGCGTGCCGGCCGGGTCGGCCAGCTCCGCCAGCGTGTCATCGTCGAGCGGCTGCGCCTTGCGGCGGCGCAGGCGGTCGTGGCACAGGTTCAACGCTACCCGGTGCAGCCAGGTGTCAAACCGCGCCTGCCCGGGGCGCCATCGGGCGGCCTGCTTCCAGATGCGCAGGAAGCTTTCCTGGGCCACGTCGCGGGCTTCGTCGGCATCGCCCAGCAGGCGGCTGGCCAGCGCCAGCAGCCGCGGCAGTTTGCGCGTTACCATCTCGTTGACGGCCGCCGGTTCGTTGTTGCCGATGCGGGCCAGCAACTCCACGTCCGGGTCAGTTTCGTTCAATCGCGCGTCTCGGTGAGTGGGCGGGGCGTCAACTCAAAGAAGGCCTCAGCGGGCCCAGTGGCCATCCACCCAACGCCAGCCCGGGCCGCGCTGCGCCCAGTGGCCGGGAATCCAGTGGCCGCCGCGCATCACCGGTTGCCAGTGCCCCGGTATCCACTCGTAGTGGTTGCCGGCCCAGCGCCAGTGGCCCTGGTCCCAGGCGTAGCCGGGGCGTTCACGGGGGAACATTTCGGCGCGCGGTGGCGGTGGTGCCTGGCGAATGATGATCTCGGTTTCGGCGAACGCCGGCACGCTCATCAGCGAGGCCAGGGCAAACGGGATGATCAAGACATAGCGTAGTTTGGCCAGAGGTCGGGCAAGTCTCATGACAACTCCTTCAGGCGCGTTCCACAGTGAACGCTGCTGATGGGTTTAACGGCCGTGCCGGCGCAATCCGTCGCACGAAAATGAAATTTTTTTCGGCGACGGATTTCACCCCCGTCCGGCGTTCAAAACAGTAACCGCCCGCCATGGGCGCTTGCCCCAACCAGAGGAATACCATCATGACCCGCCGCCTTGCCGTGCTGTTGACCGTGATCATGCTGACCAGCGTGAGCGGTTGTGTGTTTGCCCCCGGCCATCGCCATTGCTGCTGGCGGTATGGGGCCATCGAACAACCCTCTGAGGCCGCCAATCTAGCGTAGCAGCGGCCTCCGGCCGCGTCCCACGGGTGATGGGCGGGGCCAGGGTGTGTTAGTTTCGCGCTGGCACGCTAATTACCCGCAGGAGCACCCGTGATGAGCAAGCTGGATTGTGCCGCCCTGGCCGCCATGATCGACCACACACTGCTGGCGGCCGATGCCTCCAGTGCCCAGGTCACCCTGCTGTGCCAGGAGGCGCGCCAGCATGGCTTCCACGCGGTGTGCGTGAATCCCACGCAGGTCTACCACGCGGCGCAGCGCCTGCGCGGCAGCGGGGTGAAAGTGTGCGCCGTGGTGGGCTTTCCGCTGGGCGCGTGCGTCAGCCAGGCCAAGGCCTTCGAAACCGAATGCGCCATTGCTGCCGGTGCCGGCGAAATCGACATGGTGTTGAACATCGGCTGGCTCAAGGAAGGCCTGTTTGACCATGTGCGCGAGGATATCGCCCAGGTGCTGCACGCGTGCGGGACGGTGCCGCTGAAAGTCATCCTGGAAACCTGCCTGCTCGACGACATCCAGAAAATCCGCGCCTGCGAAATCTGCCGCGACCTGGGCGTGGCGTTCGTCAAGACCTCCACCGGCTTCAGCAAGGCCGGGGCGACCGTGACGGACGTGGCCTTGATGCGGCGCATCGTCGGGCCGGGCATTGGCATCAAGGCGTCGGGCGGGGTGCGTGACAGTGCCACGGCACTGGCGCTGATCGAGGCGGGCGCAACGCGCCTGGGCTGCAGCGCCAGCGTCGCCATCGTCAGCGGCGCTTGACTGTATGCCCCAAGGCCCACCGCGTCGCAGCCGGTATGGGTGATTGTCAGAGGTCGAGGGCGTAGAACTTGCTGTCCACGGCCATCAGCGGGAACGAGGCGGGCAGGGTGTGCTTGGGCACTTCGTGGAAGCCGTGTTTTTCGTAGAAGCGGTGCGCGGCGAGGAACTGTGCGGTGGTGCCCAGCAGGATCTGCTGCACGCCGCGTGCACGGGCAGCCTCCAGCAGCGTAGTGAGCAGGCGTGAGGCGGTGCCGTACGCGGCGCCGCGATAGGCTTGCGCGACGAACATCTTGCGCAGGGCGGCGCGGCCTTCGCCGATGTCCTTCAGGCCGATGGTGCCCACCACTGCTTCGCCGGCCCTGGCGACCCAGAAATCACCGTTGCCCTGTTGGTAGAACTCGCTGATGGCGCGCAGGTCCGGCTGGTCGGCGGCGGTGATGGGGATGCCGAATTCGGTTTGCTGGATGGGTAGGATGACGTTGATTACGGCGGGTTCGTCGGTAGGCTGGAAGCGAGTTATTTGCAGGGGCTGGTTGGGGTGGGCCATGGTGGGGTTCCGGGGCAAAAAAAGTGCAGTTTGCCGATGGCGTGCATGCCAGTAAAGCGTGAGCACGCCGCGAACCGCTGTTGACCTTGACCTTGATCCCGTGCGGCTCTTGATCTTGATTGTGTGCCCCATAAAGCGCCAGGGCCGACTGGAGGTGTTGGCCGAGCGGTCCACGGCGTAGCGGATTTGGTTTCCCGCTTCGGCGATTTCGAATATATCCATTTTCGCGGTGCGACCACCGACCGTTTCGGCCTTACGCCGACTCACTTTTTTTCAGACGCCAAAAAAAGTAAGCAAAAAACGCTTGCCCCTGCTTGGGCCCTACGCTGCGCTACGGGTCCCCTCCTTCCGGCATCGCTCAACGGGCAGACGGCACCCGCTATAGAAGCCTGCGGGTTACCGTCTCTTCGGCCTGCGGCCTCGGCCCTACGGGCAGCCCGTTGATCGACGCCTCCAGTCGGCCCGGGCGCTTTACGGGGCATACAATCAAGATCAAGAGCCAGATCAAGATCACAAGCCAGATCACAAGCAGATCACAAGCAGATCACGAGCGTGGCAGCTTTGCTGCGTATTACCCCCTGGGGATATGTAAGCGAAACATTACCAATTACTTCTCCCTGCCGTAACCCACCTGTCATATGCACTACCTACCATCTGCCCCCACAAACGGCGCCCCGGGCCAGACACCCCGCGGCCCGCCGCAGCGCAAATGGACAGCAGTCCCTGGCACACCCGCCAGGGTGGGAGAACCACGACGATGCACACCGCAATCAGCACCCCCATGCCGTTACCCACGGTGCCCACCAAGCTACCGGCTCGCGCCGTCAAGGTGGCCGCCGTGGTGGCCGTGCACGTGCTGGCGCTGAGCTGGTTTGCCCGTCAGGCGCCCACGCCGCTTGCCGTCAGCCAGCCGCGCACTATTTATGCGTCGGTGATCAACGAACCCGCGCCAGCCCCGGCGGCTGCGCCACAACCACCCGCCGCACCGGTGACGCCGCCGCCACCGCCGCCCACCCCCGTGGCGCGGCCGGTGCCCAAGCCTGTGGCCAAGGCCCCGGCACCACGGCATGTGGCTGCGCCCGCGCCAACGCCGGCGCCGGCGGTAGCCAGCACGGCGGTGGCAGCCCCGGCGGCAGCGCCTGCCGTGGCCGCGGCACCCGTGCCGCCACCGGCACCGCCGAAAACCATCACCCATGGCGTGGAATACCTGCGCGCCCCCGAGCCGCAGTACCCCGACCGTGACCGCGAGGACGGCAACGAAGGCACCGTGGTGCTGCGTGTGCTGGTGGATGAAAGCGGCAAGCCGGGGCACATCGATGTGCTGCGTTCCTCAGGCTTCGGCAGCCTCGACGAGGCGGGCAGGGCAGCCGCCCGGGCGGCGCTGTTCAAGCCGTACCGCGAGGACGGCCGGGCCATGTCGGTGTACGTGATCGTGCCGCTGCGGTTCCAGCTCGACAGCTGACCGCGTCACCCCTTTCAACTCTGAATTTCACCCCGTTGGCGGTCCTGCCAGGACGGCGCTCGGGCGCGTTTTATCCAATTGATGACCTGGAGAGCAAGACCATGGAAAACACTTCGTTAGGGCTGGACATGCTGTGGGGGCAGGCCGACGCCGTCACCCGTGGCGTGGCGTTGATGCTGCTGGCCATGTCGCTGGCGTCCTGGTACGTGATTGCCGACAAGCTGGTGCGCCTGGCCCTGTCGCGGTTGCGCACGCCGCGCCTGCTGGCCGCCTTCTGGGCCGCGCCGACCCTCAGCGACGGCCTGCGCCAGCTGAGCGGCGAAGCCTCCTACGCAGCGCTGACCCACGCCGGTGTCAGCGCCGCCACCCAGCACCGCGAGGCGCTGGACAGCGGCATGAACCCGCCGGCCTTCAGCGACTGGCTGAGCCGCGCGCTGCGCCAGGCCACGCTTGGCGTAGGTGCGCGTTTGCAGGGCGGCATGGCGATTCTCGCCACCGTGGGCTCCAGCGCACCGTTCGTGGGCCTGCTGGGCACCGTGTGGGGTATTTACCACGCGCTGATGAAGATCGGCCTGACCGGCGATGCCAGCATCGACAAAGTGGCCGGCCCCGTGGGCGAAACGCTGATCATGACCGCCCTGGGCCTGGCCGTGGCCATCCCCGCCACCCTGGCCTACAACCTGCTGGTGCGCACCAACAAACAGACCCTGGGCGAGCTGGGCAAGTTTGCCTTCGAGCTGCATGATCTGCTGGTGATCGGCGCCCGCGCCACGCCCCAGGGCCAGTCGCCACAGCGGGCCATGCCCCGGGCCCGCGCGGAGTACGTGTGATGGCTGGCGGACTGCAGGACGAACTGGAAGACGACAGCTTCAACCCGGAAATCAACACCACGCCGCTGGTGGACGTGATGCTGGTGCTGCTGGTGATTTTCATCATCACCGTGCCGGCCATCCAGCACAGCGTCAAGATCGACCTGCCGCACGCTGCCGCCCAGCAGGACAACAAGCCGCCGGTGGCGGTGGACCTGGCCCTGGACAACAGCGGCCACCTGCACTGGGACGACCGCGACATCAGCGACAGCGAGCTGCCGGCGTTGATCGCCGAAGCCGCCGCGCGCCAGCCGGTGCCCGAACTGCACCTGCGCGCCCAGCGTGACACGCCCTACGAGAAAGTCGTGCAAGTGATGGCGGCCGCGCAGTCGGGCGGCCTGGAAAAAATCGGCTTCGTCACCCAGGCCGTCACCCCTTAACCCACCGCTGCGATCGCCCCTGCCCACACCCGGGCAGGCGGCTTCGTGCGCTCATTTTTCGGTACCGTCATGCGTCGCAACCACCCGTTTTACCTGTTGTCCCTGCGCACGGGCGCCGGCCTTGCCGCCTTCGCCCTGGCCCCGTCGATCTGGGCGGCCGACCCGGCCCCGGTCATTGACGACAGCGTGCTGGCGACCTTGCCCCAGGTCACCGTCAAGGCTGCCAAGGCGAAGAAGCCCGACCTGCACAAGCAGATGTCCAGCGGCGCCCTGGGCAGCAAGGCGGCCATCGACACACCGTTCTCGCTCAAGAGCGTCAGCAGCGAAGAGATCCAGCAGCGCCAGGCCGGCATCCTCTCCGAGGCGGTGAAGTACGACGCCTCGGTGACCTCCATCAGCTCCAGCTACGGCACGCACCCGGCCACCCTGGCCGTGCGTGGCCTGCCCCTGGATGACCTGAACGGCTACAAGGTGGACGGCATGGCCAACATCAACCGCGGCGTGGAAATGCCGCTGGAGATGTTCGACAGCGTCGAGGTGCTCAAGGGCCTGTCGGGCTTCATGTACGGCTTCGGCAGCCCCGGCGGTATCGTCAACTACGTGACCAAGCGGCCTACCGACAAGACCATTTTCAGCGTCGATGCCGGCTACCAGTCCGACAACGTCTACAAGGAACACGTGGACGTGGGCGGGCGCCTGGACGACCCGCGCTTCGGCTACCGCCTGAACCTGGTGCACGAGGAGGGCGACGCGGCCAGCGGCGGCTCGGCGGTGAACCGCACGGCGGTGGGCCTGGCATTGGATGCCAAGCTGACCGATGACCTGACCATCAATTTCGACACCCTGTACCAGCAACGCACCACCTCGGGCGGCACCGACATTGTGGTCAGCCCCTCGTACTCGTTGCCCAAGGCCATCGACGGCAGCAAGCGCCTGTACAGCAACGGCTCCTACACCGATGTCGACTACAGCCTGTCGACGCTGTCGGCCACCTACCAGTTCAACCCCAACTGGCAGGGCAAGCTGGCGTACCGCTATAGCGATTCGGACCGCCGCTACGTGAAGGACCAGTACCAGATCAGCAGCAACAGCGGCAACTACTCCGACAAGGTCACTTCCGAATACCACGGCTATGAATACAACGATGCCATGGGCACCCTGGAGGGCAAGTTCGACACCGGCTGGTTCAGCCATGACGTGGTGCTGGGCAGCAGCTATTCCGAGCTTGATTCGCGCAAATCGGTGAACACGCCGAAGACCACCGTGGGCAAGGGCAACCTCTACGACCCGACGATTTTCTCGGTCTACGACATCGACTACAGCGGCGGCACCTACGGCGACGACCAGATCAAGGAGAGCGCGGTCTTCGCCAGCGACACCATCGGCCTGGGCGAGCAGTGGTCGTTGCTGGTGGGCCTGCGCAACGAAACCTTCCGCGAGGAAACCCACGACTCGGCCACCAGCGACGCGGTGCGCTACAAGGCGCGCCCGGCCACCCCAACCGTGGCGTTGATGTACAAGCCCATCAAGGACCTGACCGCCTATGTCAGCTACGTCGAGTCGCTGGAAGCGGGCGGCACCGCGCCCACCGGCACGGTCAACGAAGACAGCACCCTGGGCCCGCTGCGCAGCAAGCAGTATGAAATCGGCATGAAGGTGCAGCGCCGCAACTGGAGTGCCACCGCCGCCGCCTTCCGCATCGACCGCGGCGCCGAGTACACCAACAGCCTCAACGAATACGTGCAGAGCGGCACCATTCGCTACCAGGGCCTGGAGCTGAACGCCAGCGTCGACCCCATCGACAGCCTGACGCTGGAAGGCAGCATCATGTCCCTGGACTCCGAGTACATGGACGCAGGCGATGTGGACGGCAACCGCGCCGCCGGCGCCGCCCACTACCAGGCCGCCGCCCAGGCTACCTACCGCATTGGCGCGGTACCCGGCCTGTTCGTGCGCGCCGGTGCCCAGCGCATTGGCCCCATGGCGGTGGACTCGGGCAACGTCAACACCCTGGACGCCTACAACCTGTTCGACGCCGGCGGTGGCTACCGCATGAAGCTGGCGGGCGGCCACGCGCTGACCTTCGGTGCCAACGTCACCAACCTTGCCAACAAGAAATACTGGACCTGGTACCAGGAAAACTACCTGCAACCCGGTTCGCCACGGACCCTGAGCGTGAATGCCCGTTATGACTTCTAAACCGATGCGCCTGTTGGGCCTGGCCCTGGCGCTTGCCGCCAGCACCTTGGCCCACGCCGATACCCTGGACACCCGCGGCCTGCGCCTGGACAAAGTAGTGCTGGTGATGCGCCACGGCATCCGCCCGGCCACCGACACGGCGGCGCTGAACGCAGCGTCCGCCAAACCCTGGCCGAGGTTCGCGGTGGCCGATGGCCAACTCACCGAGCATGGCCGCGCCGCCACGGTGCTGCTGGGCCAGTGGCAACGCAGCTACCTGAAGGGCAAGGGCCTGCTGGCCGCCGACGGCTGCCCCGGCGCTGGCCAGGTGTACCTGCTGGCCAGCCCGGCGGCGCGCACCCGCGCCACTGGCGAGGCGCTGCTGGACGGCATGTTCCCCGGCTGCCAGGTGCCGGTGCACCACGGCCGCGCCAGCCAGGACCGGCTGTTCCATGCCAGTGAAAATGGCCTGGGTGCGCTGGACCGCCAGCAGGCCGAGCAGGCCATGCTCGCCGCCATGGGCGGCAGCCCGCAGGCCGCGCACGGCCGTTACAGCGCGGCGCTGATGCGCATGCAGCAAGTGGTGGGCGTGCCGGCCAGTTGCGCCAAGGGCAAAGCCTGTGGGCTGAGCGAGCAGGCCTGGGGCCTGAAAGAGAAGGGCAGTGCGGTGAAGCTCAGCGGCCCGCTGAGCGTGGGCGCGGCCATGGCCGAGACCATTCGCATGGAATACGCCGAAGGCATGCCGCTGCCCCAGGTGGCGTTCGGTCACGCCAGCAATGCGGCGCAAGTGGCGGGGTTGATGGAACTGCGCAGTGCCAAATACGCTCTGACTCAGCACCTGCCGTACATTGCCAGGCGCGGCGCCTCGCAATTGCTGCACCAGGTGCTGCTGGCGCTGGCGCAGGCCGACCAGCCGGTGGCCGGTGGCCCGCCACCGGCGTCGTGGTTGGCGTACGTGGGGCATGACAGCAATATCGCGCAGTTGCGCACGCTGCTGGGCTTCGACTGGAAGATTGCCGAGTACCCGCAAAACGATGCGGCGCCCGGCGGCACGCTACTGTTCGAACGCTGGCTGGACCCGCGCGACGGCCAACGCTACGTGAGCCTTGCGTACCTGGCGCAGAGCCTCGACCAGTTGCGTGGCTTGAGCCACGACGCGCCGTACCGGGTGCAGTTCAGCGGCCCGGACGGCAAGGCGCTGATGCCGCTGGCGCAGTTCGAACAGGCCATGGGCGCGCGTATCGACACCACCGCCACCGAGCCGCAGGCCTATGCTGATGAATAAACCCTGAAACCGAGGTGAGGATTGAGCCAGCTGAAACACGTTTTACTGCTGATGGGGTTGCTGGCGCTGGCCGCCTGTAGCCATCAGTTGCAGCAGCCCAGCCTCACCCCCGAGCAGGTGCGCGCCAAGGTCGCGCGCCTGCTGCCGCCTTCGGCCAGCCAGCGTCAGGCCTGGGCGGCGGACATTCAGACGGCGTTCCAAGCCCAGGCGCTGGAACCCAGCACGCAGAACCTGTGTTCGGTGATCGCCGTCATCGAGCAGGAATCCAACTTCCAGGCCGACCCGCAAGTGCCCGGCCTGGGTGGCATCGCCCGCGCCGAGATCGACCGGCGCGCGGCGCGTCTTCATGTGCCGGGCTTCCTGGTGGACGCGGCGCTGGCGATCAAATCCCCCACCGGCAAGACCTACGCCCAGCGTATTGCCAGCGTGCGTTCGGAGCGCGAGCTGAGTGATGTGTTCGACGATTTCATCGGCATGGTGCCGTTGGGGCGGCAACTGTTCGGCACGTTCAACCCGGTGCACACTGCAGGGCCTATGCAGGTCAGCGTCGACTTTGCCGAACGCAACGCGCGCGGCTACCCGTACCCGCTACAGGGCACGGTGCGGCGCGAGGTATTCAGCCGCCGTGGCGGGGTGTATTTCGGCACCGCGCACTTGTTGGGTTACCCGGTGCATTACCCCGAGCCGTTGTACCGCTTCGCCGACTTCAACGCGGGCCACTACGCCAGCCGCAACGCGGCGTTCCAGGCGGCGTTGAACCGCCTGGTGAAAGCGCGCCTGGCGCTGGACGGCGACCTGATCGATTACGGCTCGCTCAGCGCCGGGGCCACCGAGCTTGCGGTGCGCTCGCTGGGCAAGCGCCTGGGCATGAGCGACAGCGCCATTCGCAGCGCGCTGGACAAGGGCGAGCAGCTGGAATTCGAGGACACGCGGGTGTACCAGCGGGTATTCGAGCTGGCCGACCAGGTGGCCGGCAAGCCGGTGCCACGGGCGATTCTGCCGGGCATTACCCTGGAAAGCCCGAAGATCACCCGCCACCTCACCACCGCCTGGTTCGCCCGCCGCGTGGACGAACGCCGCGCCCGCTGCGTGGCACGCGATTAACCACCCCCCCGTAGCAGCTGCCGCAGGCTGCGTCCGGCACCACCGCGGTGTGGCTGACAGGACGCGGCCTGCGGGACTCCGTGTACCTCGTCGATCGCGATGGAGACGACGCCGTTTCAAGGCAGTTGCTGCTACATCCTGTGGGAGCTGGCTTGCCAGCGAGCTGTTGGGGCCATAAACGCTCGGTGGCAAGCCAGCTCCCACAAAGACAGTTGCTGCTACGCCGACGTGCGGGCGAACGTAAGGTGGGAGATTGGCCACCCCCCGTAGCAGCTGCCGCATGCTGCGTCCGGCACCACCGCAGTGTGGCTGACAGGACGCGGCCTGCGGCCGCTGCTACGCAGACGCGCGGGGGACCGTAAGGTGGGAGATTGGCCACCCCCCGTAGCAGCTGCCGCAGGCTGCGTCCGGCACCACCGCATTGTGGCTGACAGGACGCGGCCTGCGGCCGCTGCTACGCAGACGCGGGGGGGGACCGTAAAGTGGGGATTGGCCACCCCCGTAGCAGCTGCCGCAGGCTGCGTCCAATGCCACCGCGGTGTAGCTGAAAGGACGCGGCCTACGGCCGCTGCTACGCAGACGCGCGGGGGACCGTAAGGTGGGAGGTTGGCCACCCCGTAGCAGCTGCCGCAGGCTGCGTCCAATGCCACCGCGGTGTGGCTGAAAGGACGCGGCCTGCGGCCGCTGCTACGGGGAGTGTGAAGGTGGGGTCAGCGCGGGGCGCTGCGCAGCGACGATGGCCCGCCGCTCAGTTCGATGCGCTGCTTGCTGTCCACCAGCTTGCCGTTTTCTATGCTGTACAGGCCCAACTGGTGTTCGACGTTGAACTGCACGATCACATGCTTGCTGTCGGCGCTGAACACCACGCCCTGGGACGAGTTGCCGTCGGCCACGTCATTGACCTTTTCCGCCTTGCCGTTGCGCAGGGCAAACAGCGTCACCCGGCCATGGGCACGTACGCCGGGGTTGTCCGGGGTCAGGTTGGAGCCGTCGATGGACTGCGCCACGATCCATTTGCCGTCAGGGGAAATCGCCACGCCTTCAGGCAGCGACGGCACGTTGATGTGCTGCACTGCGCGGAACGGCACCTTCGACACGTCGACCAGGGTCACGCTGTCTTCATCACCCGCCAGGCGCCCCTTGTAGTTGGGCAGGCCGGCCAGGCCGACATTGCTGACCACCGCCCAATGGCCGTCGCTGGACACATCGATGGTGTACGGCGCCACGCCGGTGCTGATGCGGTCGCCACTGTCGGCCCACTTGCCGTCCACCAGGTTCAACACCGCCACGCCTTGTTCATCGCGCAGCGATACCAGCACATGCTGGCCGTCGTGGGTGAAGGCCGCGCCGGCCAGGCGCTTGCTGCCCACGGCGATGCTGTCGAGCACGGTCACCTGGTGGCCATCGATGCGCAGCGGGCGCACGCCGCCGTCCACGCAGGTGACCACCGCCCATTTGCCGCTGCGGTCGAAGGCCACGGCCTGCGGGTGGCTGCCCAGTTCAATCTTGCTGACGTTGGCCGGCTTGGCGGCCAGGTCCACTACTTGCAGGAAGGTGTCCATCTGCAGTTGCTTGGCAGCGTGGTCGTAGCGCGTGGGCGCGGCCACCAGCGCCAGGCTGCCATCGGGGCTGATGGCTGCGGCCTGGGGTGGGCCCTGGATGCCGTTTTCGACTTCCACTGTCTGGTTTACCTTGGGCGGGAATACGCTGGCGTCCAGCACTGTCAGGGTGTCGGGCTTGACGCTGTCGGGGTAGGTGTCGCGGCCTTGCACCCGCTGGTACTTGCCGTCGTTGGACGATACCACCCAGTCGGCGGCACTCACCGACTGGGCAGCGAGCAGCGACAGGGCTAGAACTGAAACCGGTTTCAACATGGCGCGCAAAGTGAGCATTGAGGCCACAGGGACATCCTCGAAAAGGGCAGGCTGGGAAAGTGCGACACTATAGCGCAGCCGTTGCCCCGGGACGGGTGAAATTGATGCCCGCCCCAGTCGAGAAAAAGTCGGCCTGATTTAAATCAGGCGCCGACCGCCTTGTGCAGGCGTGCCAGGGCATGGTCATACATGCGCGTGCGGCGGTGGCCCTTGCCATAGGTGCCGCGGGCGGCCACGGTGCCGGACTGGATGTGGTCGAGGTATTTGAACAGACGGCGCGCGGAGAGGGTGGCGATGGAGAAACCCGAAGCCACCATGCGGTCCTGCAAGGTGTAGCCCGGCACCCGGTCGTCCATGCAGAAGTGCAGGCCGCGGTGCTTCATGGCTTTCGCATTCCACAGGGTGCAGAAGCTCTTGAGGTGGGTTTCCTTCCAGGGCTTGGGCTCACGGGCCGACAGGCCCAGCGCTCGTGCTGCGCGGCGGTATTGATGTTTGCAATAGCGCGAACTGAAGCGCCATGCCGTGCGCACCAGGCCACGGTCAATTTGTTCGAAACAGCCCACTGCTGCGGTATTGGAATTTTTACCAATCATATCAAGCATTAAACTGAATACTTCGGGTTTGTATATAAAAGTGTCAGTATGCATAAGCAGAATATAATCAGTGTCGATGCGCTCCAGAATCAAGTCCAGGGCCCTGCCGTGGGCAATGTGGCCAGCTTCGCCGGCGGGTTGTACACGCTCCAGCAAGTTGATCCAATCCAGCCCGCGCAAGTATTCGGTACTGTCATCGGCGGAGTTGTTGTCCACCACCCACACCGGCACATCCAGGCCTTTCAGCTGCTCGCGCAGCAGTTCCAGGCAGGCACGGGTCATCTCGCAGGTCTTGTAGTTGACCATGGCAATGCTGAAACGCGGCCCAGCTGGAATTGTATCGGTTGGGATGCTCATGTTGTCTCCTTGATACATCGCGTGCATCTATGTTTGGCGCGCGCCATATAGGTGTCGTGCGGCGCAGGAATACCTCGGCGGGGAGGGGCCTGTAGAGGAAGTCATTCAATGAATGAAACTATCGCGTGGGTTGCGTGAAAATTTTGTTATGAGCGCGGCAAGGAAATGTCGACAGGGCGAAAGTTGTGTAAGTCATATGTAAACATATGTTTCAAACTGTGCACCAATTGCCTTGGGCCGAATGGTGCCGGGGAGGTGGGCGACGCGCGGGCAGACGAAAAAGTACCGGTGAAAATGACTTTTGTGTAGGGCCATGCATATCGATTCGGGAAATAATGCAAGCCATCCCGCCCTGCATAAGCCGGGCTAAGGCACCTCCAAAAGGCGTGCTACAGCGCACAGGGGGTGGACACAGTCGCTCACAGGTTAATAAAAACAATGCGAATCCTGACAAGTAGATCCCGCTGGGCCGTGCTTGCACTGCTTGCGCTGGGCGTCCTGATTTCCTACGTCGACCGCACCAGCATTTCTTCCGCGCTGGCGGATCCCGCCTTCATTCAGCACTTCCAATTGACCAGCCTGGACCGTGGCTGGCTCAACTCGGCCTTCTTCTGGTCATACGGCCTGTTCCAGGTGCCGATGGGCTGGGTGGCCGATCGCTATGGCGTGAAATGGCCCTATGCAGTGTCCTTCGGGGCGTGGTGCATTTTTACCATGTTGCTGGGCGTGGTCCATGCACTGGAAAGCCTGATCGCGCTGCGGCTACTGATCGGCGCGTCCGAGGCTATCGTGATTCCCGCGAGTTTCCGCTGGATACGCAATAACTTTGATGAGAGCCGCCACGGCCTCGCTGCCGGCCTGCTGGCCATGGGCAACAAGCTGGGCCCCGCCATTGGTGCCCCGATAGCCGCGTTGTTGATTGTGAGTTATTCGTGGCAAGTGATGTTCATCGCCACGGGCATGGTCGGCCTGCTGTGGCTTGTCCCCTGGTTGTTGACCGTCAACAATGACTTGCCGTCCAGGGACGAACTGTCCAAAACCCAGGGCCAGGCGCGGTCAGTGAGCCTGCACGGCATCCTGAGCAGCCCGGTGATATGGGGCGGGCTGATCACCAACTTCTGCTATGGCTACTTCGCTTTCTACTGCATGACGTGGATGCCCGCCTACCTGGTCGAGCAACGAGGCCTGTCGATATCCAGTTCGGGGCTGTTCACGTTCGCAAGCTTCGCCGGTATCGCCGTGGTCGCGGTGCTGGCGGGCTGGGCAGCGGACCGGATCATTGCCCGGGGCTATGACGCGGTGCGGGTACGCAAGGTCTTCGTGATCGCAGGTTTCACCCTTGCCTGCACCGTGTTGCTCGGCGCCTACGCGCCCAGCCAGAACATGGCCCTGTTCTGGAACACCTTCTCCCTCTCGTGCCTGGGCTTGACCACGGCCAATAACCTGGTGTTGTCGCGCATGACGTTGATCCCCAGGCAGATGGTCGGGTTGGTGACTGGCGTGCAGCAACTCGCGACAAGCCTTGCCGGCGGGGTGGCGGCCGGTCTTTCGGGTTGGCTATTGCAGTCCAGTGGCAGCTACGACCTGCCGATGAAAGTGATCCTGGCGTTTCTGCTGGTCGGCGCGTTCGCCACCATCGTCCTGTATCGCCCCGAATGGGCACCCAAAATCAGCGAGCCACGTGGGCAGCTGCACAGCGCCTAGCACGCAGCATCGTTGGCGAATCCAAGAGCGGCCATGGCTGGCCAGAACAAAAAAGTGGGGAACTGATTTTCATGGCAAAAATTGTATTCGGAATGGCAGTGCCGCACAGCGGCATGCTTGGGCAGGCCCCCGAGGACTGGTTGAACAATGGCGAGCGCGATCGCAGCAACCCCGAGCTGTGGTACCGCAATCGCACCTGGACCTACCCTGAACTGGAAGCGCACCGCGAGGCGGCTTTCGAGCCCTACCTCACGCTGGAGGAACGTACCGGGCGCGCCGCCCGCTGCCGCGAGGCGCTGGACGTGATGGCGCAGGCTTACCGCGATGCGAACATCGACGTGGCCATTATCCTGGGCAAGGACCAGAAGGAAATCTTCACTGATTTCTCGCCATCCATCGCCATCTACAGCGGCGCGGAGGTGCATAACGGTCCGCCGCAGCGTTCGGTCTACGCCCCCGATCACCCTGTCACCCACCAGTGCCACCCGGGGCTGGCGGCGTATCTGATCAAGTATTTCCAGGGCGAGGACTTCGACCTCACCGACCTGTTTGCATGGCCCGATAACGTGTGGATGAAGCCGCTGCCGGAGTACCCGGTAGTGCCGCATGCCTACAGTTTTGTCTACCACCAGATCATGTCGGACAACCCACCGCCGCATGTGCCGATCATCATGAACTGCTTCTACCCGCCGACCCAGCCGTCCATGTCGCGCTGCATCGAGTTTGGCCGGGTATTGCGCGACGCCATCAACGCGTGGCCCGAGAACGTCCGGGTGGGCATCTTTGCTTCTGGCGGGCTGTCGCACTTCGTCAACGACGAAGAGTTCGACCGGCGCATCATGAAAATGCTGTCCGAGTACGACTACGAAGGGCTGGCCTCGGTGGACGAGCGTTCCTACCAGTCGGGCACCTCGGAGATCAAGTTGTACGTGAGCGTGATGAAGGCCGTGCAAGAGACCGGCGCGCAGATGACCCTGGTGGATTACGTGCCCTGCTGGCGAACGCCTGCGGGAACGGGCGAGGGCATGGGCTTCATGTACTGGCAGCCCGACCGCTGAGAAGGGGTGGCACGCAAGACGTCGCAGCAAGGAACACACAACGCGTTGTCTGGATAGCGACGCAGGAGGCAGTTGAGCGGAGGGTGAACCTACCGCTCAGCCAAGCATAATAACGGAGACATTAGCTGTGTATCTGAACTCCCCGCTAAAAAAGCTCATGGCTTATTCAGCCGTCTGGGGCACCTGGATTTTCATTTCATCCAGCGTACAGGCTGCGACAGTCACGCAAGGCACGGCATTGCTGAACCGCCTGGGCCCGGTGACTTCCGAGCTGTATGTGGCGAATGCCGACGGCACCGACGAGCACAAGCTGCTGCCCACACCGGGTTTTGATTACCACGCGTCTTTCTCGAAGGATGGCCAGTGGGTCGTCTTTACCTCCGAGCGTGACGGCCTCGGCGAAGCCAATCTGTACCGCGTGAAAGCCGACGGCACCGAGCTGAAAAGGCTCACCGATCACATCGCCATTGACGACGCGGCGGTCTTTTCGCCGACCGATCCCCACGTCATCGCCTTCGTCTCGTCGCGTCGCGGCAAGGACGCGTTTGGCACCACCAACATCTGGACGCTGAACATCACGACCGGCGCGTTGAAGAACGTCACCGGCGCCATCACGTTCGATCCGGGCAAGCCCCACAGCTTCTTCCGCCCGACGTGGTCGCCAGATGGCAAGTGGATTGCACTGTCTTCCGATATCGGCTCGGACTGGCGCGGTCATAACCTGCCGGTGGGTTGGGAGCGCACGCAGGAAAGCAGCATCTACATCATTCACCCCGATGGCTCGGGCTGGAAGAAGATTGCCAGCAACCCCGGCTTCGACGAAGGTTCGCCGACCTGGTCGCCCGATGGCAAACGCGTCGCGTTTTATGAAACGCCGGTGGAATCCACCTGGGGCGCGCATCGCCCGGAGTTGATCAACAAGGTCAGCTCGCAAATCGAGTCGGTTGATCTGGCCACGCTGTCGCGCACCGCGCTGACGTCGACGCCAGGCCTGAAAGTGTTCCCGCAATATATCTCGGCGACCAACGTCGCTTATCACGTGAAGGGTGGCGAAACCGAAGGTATCTACACCACCGCAGGTACGTCGCGCTCCACCGTCAATACCGGCATTCGCTCGCCGCACTATTCAGCGGACGGCACCAAGGTAGTCTACGAAAAGATCACCCTGCGGCCGGCGCATCCCAATGGCACGCCGCTGTTCAGTTTCGACCCCGCGTGGAACTACCGGTATATCGACGTGTTCCCGCAATTGTCGGCCGACCGCAAGAAGTTGGTGTACACGGAAAAAGCCATGGGCTCGTCGATTGCCACCCTCAATCCGGATTTCACCGGTTATCAGCGTATCTACGACCCAACTAACAGCGGCTTGCCTGCAGACATGATTCAGAAGGGCCTGGCAGGGGCGTTCCAGCCGACGTGGTCGCCGAATCGCGAGTGGGTGGCCTTCGGCATTGGCGACTGGTTCTTCACGCGTGGCATGGGCCCGGGTCGCATTGCGCGTATCAAGGCCGATGGCAGCATGGACGGCAAGCCGGAAATCCTTACGGATGGTTCGATCAATGCGGGTTTCCCGAGCTACTCGCCGGACGGCAAGAAGATCGTGTATCGCGTGTGGAGCCCGAAGGTTCAAGGCCTGTGGATTCTGGACGTGGACACGCGCCAGACGACGGTGCTGACGACCGAGGCCGACAACCTGCCGGGCTGGTCGCCCGACGGCAGCAAAATTGTCTTCACGCGCAAGGAAATCAACCCAACCGATCCGAACAAGTTCCACTATGACGTGTACACCATCAAACCCGATGGCACGGCCGTAACCCGCCTGACCACACCGGGTGCGAACCAGGGGCACGCCGTGTGGCTGTACGACGGGCGTATTGCCTATAGCTCGGGTGTGTATGGTTTTCGCGATGAACTCGCGCTGTACGACAACACGTTCCAGCCTGATGGGCAAAACTGGGTGATGAATGCCGATGGCTCCCGTCAGCACGCGATTACCGATACATTGTGGGAAGATTCGATGCCGCTGTACGTGCCGAATCAGTAAGCACGTTTTTGCTGGGAGGTAATGAAGACGCCGTGCGAAAGCACGGCGTTTTTTTGTTTCTTCACACAAGGCTGGCAACGCGACGCACCCGTAGCAGCGGCCCCAGGCCGCGTCCCGGAGCAACGCAGGGCTGCCGCCGGACGCAGCCTTCACCCTCGCTGGAGATCTTCAGTGTACTCAGGGACCAGCGCAGCCTGGCGGCAGCGGCTACGGAAATACCGCACCCGTAGCAGCGGCCCCAGGCCGCGTCCTGGCGCAATGCAGGGCCACAGCCGGACGCAGCCTTCGGCAGCTGCTACGCGAATCTGTAGCCGCTGCCGCAGGCTGCGCAGGCCTTTATCCTCGCTGGAGATCTTCAGTGCACATAGGGGCCAGCGCAGCCTGGCGGCAGCGGCTACGGAAATACCGCACCTGTAGCAGCGGCCGCAGGCCGCGTCCTGGAGCAACGCAGGGCCGCCGCCGGACGCAGCCTTCGGCAGCTGCTACGCGAATCGTACGTCGCGGCCAGTAGGCCGTGTCACAGGCGCCACAACACCGCCTACCGCAGCAACCAATCAGAAATGAACTTCAACCTGCAACATCGGCGTCGACGTCCTGGTGTTGACCGCCTCGTCGCTTGGCGTGCCGAACATGTTCTTCCAGTATTCATAACCGACGCCCGCATAGACCGTCCGCGGGTGGCCGGCGAATGAGCCGACGTCTGCCAACAGCGCAGCACGGGTGAGGTATTCGGTCGTGGTCTTGACGCCAAACCCGTCTTTGCCTTTAGGGCCGGTGCTGCTGAAAAAACCACGGAATATCATGGGCACCGAGCCTAGGCGGAATGGGTAGAGCCACGAACTCTCGACGTGCCAGGCGGTGTCGTAGTCCACGTCCACGCCGACAATGCCGTTATGGTTGCTTTCGGTGCGGGCACCCAGGGTCAGGTTCCAGAAGCCGCGCGGCAGGGCGAACTCGACGGTGCCACCCAGCACGAGCATGCGGGCGCGCTGGGCGTAGGCATCGTTTTTCGTGCCGAACTCATACCCACCCGTAAGGCCGAAGTCGCGAATCACGCCAACACCCATCGGCTTGCCGAAGATCTTGCTGGCGCTCGCCGTGACCCGACCGACGCTATACACCTCCTGCGCACCCCCGCTGTTGGGGCCGCCAACTTCCGGGTTCGCCGAGTCCGACACGCGGTAATCAACGTTGAACGCGTAGCTGCCATACCTGAAGCCGCCGGTGGTCGTCAGGTAACCAATATTCTGCTTGATCTTGTCGGCAACGCCCGGGAAGTGGAAGTTGTTGCCTACGCGGTAGCCAATAAATGTGTCATTCCACGATACCGGCGGCTTACCGACCTGTTCGTCCAACTTTGCGAGGTCTGGAAAAGCATGTGGCGCGTTGGAATTGGCTGGCGTTTGTTGGGTTGTTTGGGCATCCGGCGGAGCGGAAGTTGTGGGCGCATCAAGCACCTCTTGCGCGTGACCCAACTCGCTGAAGCAACAGAGCATCGCCGTGCCGAGCAATAATCTGGGCAACGGTTTAGATGTTTTTTTCATGTTTTCATCCGTATAGATTTTGTTGTTTTTATAGAACACGTTTCATTGGACTTATGTTCATCGGCCAGCCGTGGTTGTTTTCCACGCTTGATTCGGTCGCACCGAACGCAACTAACTGATGAAACCGCACTGGTTATCTTTTATGTGCTTGGAGGGATGTTATGGGGTGCCCAGGCGTATGCCTTTACACAAAAGTGAGATTCGCTGGCATTTTTTGCGGGACGCTGCGAAAGGCAGGCGCACGCAGCCCGCGCAACAGGCTGGCGCCATACCTCATAGGTAGGAAGAAACGTGCGACGTGGCTTATCTGGCCGGTTGAGACTGTTCTCGGGTAGTCAGCCGGAATTGGCTGGGTGCCTCACCCACCTCCCGGCGGAAGAAGCGGGTGAAGTACGCAGCATCCGAGAAGCCCAGCCCAAAGGCTATCTGTTCGATGGGTTTCTCGCCAAAAATCAGATTTCGTTTCGCCTCGGTGATGATGCGCGCGTGAATCATTTTCGTCGGGCTGTGCCCGGTGGCAGCTACGCAAGCCGCGCGCAGTTGCGCCACGGACACGCCCATCATCGACGCGTAGTCCTGCAACGGCAGGTTCTGCCAGTAATGCTGATCGATGAGTTCCCGGTAGCGTTCCGCCAGGCACGTCTCATTGCGGGAGGCACCACCATCGTCAGGCTGGTCGAGGCGGGCTCGCCGAACCAGCAGCAGGAAAATCTGGGTCAACAGCGCTTCGGCGCCCACCACATGACCGAACAGCCTGGATTCCAGTTCCTGGGCCAGCCGCGTGATCAGGACAAAGAGTTCGCTTGCCGTGCCGGTCGTTGACGGCAACGTGATCATGCGGGGCAGGGACCACAACTGAATGAACTCGTGCAGGCGGGCGTAGAGCTGGGTCAGGTAAGACACCTCGATGGTCACGACCCACCGGTCCACGTCGTTTTCATAATCCAGGCCATGCACACATTCGGTGGGCAGCAACAGTACACACGGCCCCTCGAACGGCACGCTCGAACCTTCCAGATTCATCACCCCCTGGCCGCTGCGCACAAAGATGATCTGGCCGTACCCCGGATGCGCATGAGGTTCGGTTCGCCAGCGGCCCCGCTCGGTGACGTGCCCAATGTTGACGAACCAATGCTCCTGTTCCTCGCGACGCTCCACATACAAGCGCACCTTGGGTACCGTTTCAAGCGTGACTTTGGTGTTTGACTCGTGTCGATATTTTGTTTTCGAACTGTGCGTCATAACGTCTCCTTGGCACAGGCCAACGTGTTGACCCGGTGCATGCCAATTAGCAAATCACAGCCTTGCGCAGAAAGTAAACCCTCTCTCACCAATGGTTTGGATGGCGTCAGGCGCCCTGCGACGCGCCGAAAAGTGGACGCTTGCCGTGTCTACCATTTGGTTAACTCAAGTGCCGCAAAACTCACTGGACCGCGAACCGGGCCCGGTTGATGATCCTCAACGAACGTCCCAGCAGCCAGGCAGTGAAATTCGAGGATGCGACGGAAGTCTTGACTGACAACAATAAAAAAACAGGTCCGAGAGGAAACAGTGGAAATTATCCAGAAAGGGAGACGCCTCGAAAACCGTTGGGGCGTAGTCGTCCTGCTCGCATTCGGATTGATGATCGCGTGGACCGACCGATCCAGCATGTCGGCCGCCATAGCAGACCCTCAATTCATCAAGGAATTTACGCTGACGCAGGTCGAGAGGGGCTGGTTAGGTTCATCGGTCTTCTGGGCGTACGGCATTTTACAACTCCCCATGGGCTGGCTGGTGGACCGCTATGGGGTCAAGTGGCCGTACGCAGTCTGCTTTTTTCTCTGGTGCCTGGCAGCGGCGGCCACCGGCCTGGTGGCTTCACTCGGCGCGCTGCTGGTGGTGCGCGTCATCATCGGTGCAGCCGAAGCAGTGGTGGTGCCCGCGACCTATCGATACATAGCCAACAGCTTCGAGGAAACCCGGAAGGGCTCTGCGCTGGCCATCTATGCAATTGGCGGCAAGATGGGGCCGGCAATGGGCGCGCCCCTGGCGGCCTGGCTTATCGCCGCCACCTCCTGGAACGTCATGTTCATCGTCACGGGGCTGGCCGGGCTGGTGTGGCTGGTGCCCTGGCTGTTGATGGTTCGGAACGACTTCCCGGACCGCGCCCAGTTGGCAGAAAGAAAGCAATACGCGGCAACGGTGCCGCTGCGCAACCTGCTGGTGAGCCCGGTGGTGTGGGGCGGGCTGATCACGAACTTCTGTTACGCCTATTTTGTTTTCTTCTGCATGACATGGATGCCTGCCTACCTGGTCGAACAACGTGGCTTGTCGTTAAACCAGGCGGGCCTTTATACGGCACTGAGCTTTTGTGGCGTGGCGGTGGGCGCCGGGCTGAGCGGGTGGGCGGCAGACCGATTGATTCTGCGCGGGCACGACGCGGTCAGGGTGCGCAAATCCTTCATGGTGGCCGGCTTCGCCGGTGGCATGACAGTGTTGTTCGGCGCTTACGCGTCGACCGTACCGATGGCCCTGTTCTGGAACGTGCTTTCCCTGACGCTGGTTGGGTTGGTCACCACGAATAACCTGGCCCTGGTGAAGCTGACGCTGATCCCCAAGCAGGCCACCGGCTTGAACACCGGGCTTCAACAAGTTGCGACGAGCCTGGCGGGCGGCGTCTCCGCCAGCCTGTCGGGCTGGCTTTTGCATATCGGTCACAGTTACACGCTGCCAATGTTGGCGATATTCGTTTTTCTATTCCTGGGCGTCATCAGCACGATTGTTCTGATGAGGCGCGCGTGGGCACCGAAGGTCAATGGGCCCGAAGAAGCCACCTTACTCATCAACAGCCCAACCTTGAACAGTGGCCAGGCGTAGTTACCGATACGGCCGATAGCTGATGTGCTTCGAGTTATAACAATAATGACGAGTAGGGGACTAAGGTCATGGCGATGGATGTGCTGAAAAATACAATGCTCGGATTGTTTGGCTTTGCGCTCTGTGGTTCTTTGGCTGCTGCCGGTCCTGTAAGCAGTCGTGCAGCATGGGTGTACTTTGGAACCCACGGCGATTACATTTACAACGCTGTCTTCAATCTTGAAGACGGCAGCTTTTCAAATGTGCAAAAAGCGGCAAAAGTGGTTCGCCCCACCTGGTTTGTTCAAGACCCTGGCAGTCAGTATTTATACAGCGTCAGCGAAGTTGGAAACAATGGCGAGTCCAATGGCCAGGTTGTCGCCTTCAGTATGGACCGACAGTCCGGTGCATTGACTGAACTCAACCGCGCCGGGTCGGGCGGAAGTGGCCCGACCAATATGGTCTACGATAAATTTCACAACAGCCTTGTCGTGGCCAATTACGGGGGCGGCCAGGTGGCGGTTTTACCGCTTGCAGCCGACGGTAAAGTTCAGCCGGCCAGCTCGGTACTTGCGGACTTTGGCAGCGGGCCATCCCCCCGGCAAACACAGGCACATGCGCACAGCATCACGTTAGTGAACAAAACCCACGACCTGCTGGTGCCTGACCTTGGCGCTGACAGGGTTTTTATCTACCAGTTGAACGGCAAGGGTCATCAGTTGACCCAAGGCGCCACGCCGTTTGTTCAAATGGCACCGGGCACCGGACCGCGAGGGATCGAGTTTCAACAGGATGGCAGGCACGGGTTCCTGCTTTCCGAGCTTTCGGCACAGGTGCGTTGCCTGACCTGGGAGCCAGGAACGAAAACCATCAGTTACGGCGCCTCGGTCGATACCTTCCCGGAAGGCTTCACCGGGCCGAAAAGCGCATCGTCGATGCAGATTGGTCGCAACGACAAATTCCTCTATGTCGCCGACCGCAGCACGGATACGCTGGTGGTTTACCGCATCGACCAAGGCTCATGCCTTGAGCCTATTCAACGGATCAGCTCGGGCGGTAAATACCCCTGGGAATTGTCTATCGGCCCTGCCGGTCATTGGTTGGTCGTGGTCAACCAGAAATCCAACAACGTGACCTCCTTCAGAATCGATGATCAAACCGGCAAGCTCACCCCGAGCGGTTTCGAGGCGAGCATCCCGGAACCGGTGTTTGCCCACTTTACCGGCTTGGTCCCGCCGCAACGATACGCTGATCAACCCCGCTGAACTGGGTGAAATTGTCGATGAACTGCCCCGCCAGCTGCCTGGCGGTGGCGTCGTAGGCCTGCTTGTCCGCCCAGGTGTTGCGCGGGTTCAGCAGCCGGGTCTCGACACCTGGAACCGCCTTGGGCACCGCCAGGTTCAGGCCCGGCAGGTGCTCAGTCTCGACGTCTGCGAGGGCACCACTTTGAATGGCGGCGATGATTTGGCGCGTCGTCGGGATGCTGAAGCGCTCGCCAGTGCCGTAGGGGCCGCCGGTCCAGCCCGTGTTGACCAGGTACACCTGCGAGCCGAACGCTTCAATGCGCTTAATCAGCAGGTCGGCGTATTCACGCGCTGGGCGGGGCAGAAACGCTGCGCCAAAACAGGTGGAGAACGTCGCCTTGATACCGCCGCCTGAACCCATTTCGGTAGACCCTACCAGCGCCGTATAGCCCGACAGGTAGTGGTACGCCGCTGCGTCCTTGCTCAGCATGGATACAGGCGGCAGCACGCCGGACAGGTCGCAGGTCAGGAAAATGATCGCCTGCGGTTCGCCCGCCAGGTTGTCCCTGGTACGTTTTTCCACGTGCTCCAGCGGATAGGCGCACCGGCCGTTCTCGGTCAGGCGGGTATCGGCGTAATCGGCGGTGCGGGTTTCACTCAGTACGACGTTCTCGACCAGGGCGCCAAAACGTATCGCCTCCCAGATGATCGGTTCGTTCTTCTGGCTCAGGTTGATGGTTTTCGCGTAGCACCCACCTTCCAGGTTGAACACCACGCCTTCGCCCCAGCCGTGCTCGTCGTCACCAATCAGGTAGCGTTCCGGGTCTGCGGACAGCGTGGTCTTGCCGGTGCCGGACAACCCGAAGAACAGGGTGGTGCTGCCATCGTCACCCACGTTGGCAGAGCAATGCATCGGCAGCACTTCATTGTGCGGCAGCAGGAAGTTCTGCACCGAGAACATGGCCTTCTTCATTTCGCCGGCGTACTGCATGCCGGCGATCAGCACTTTGCGCTGGGCAAAGTTGAGGATCACGCAGCCTTCGCTCCGGGTGCCGTCGCGCTCGGGAACGCAGTGGAAGCCTGCGACGTTGAGGATCTGCCACTCGTCCTTGCCCTTGGGGTTGTAGGCCTGCGGGCGAATGAACAGGTTTTGCCCAAAGAGCTGCTGCCAGGCCGTCTGCGTGGTCATGATCACGGGCAGGTAATGGTCCTGATCGGCGCCTACATGAACCGTCGAGACAAACTGCTCGCAACCGGCCAGGTAGTCCTGGACTCGCGCCCACAGGGCATCAAACCTGTCTGCATCGAAAGGGCGGTTGACCTTGCCCCAGTCGATTGCATCGCGGGTGCCCGGTTCCTCGACGATGAAACGGTCCTGCGGCGAACGCCCGGTGCGCTCGCCCGTGGTCACGACCAGGGCGCCGGAGTCGGCCAGTTGGCCCTCACCACGCTCAATCGCTTTTTCAACCAGCCAGGCGCGGCTTGGATTGAGGTGTACAGCACGGTCAGTTACTACGGTCATTTCTGCTTCCCTTGGCATGGCGCCAGGCTGGGGTGCTGAACAAAAGGCATGCCGATGACTGCGCCCCCGCGTGCCCTTGACCAAGGCGTTAGGGGGCGCAGCCATCCGGCACTACGCTGGGGTCTAGCGATGGGGGGTTCGCTGGGCGGCGTTTAGCCCAGGTTGCCGGTCACGTCGTCGAACAGTTCGTCAACCGACATGGCGCGCGGAATGATCTTCTGGTCGAATGCCCAGTCGATCGCGGTCTTCAGCCCCTTGCGGTTGGCTTCAAGCCCCAGTGGCGGGAACACTGCGGGCACACCGCCTTCTGTGAGCGCGCGGCTCTCGGCGATCATGCGGTAGATTTCCTTCACCACTTCGGGGTGTTGCCTGGAGATGTCCTGGTGAATGGCGAACATATGGTTGATGGGCACGAAACCTTCGCGTTCGTACCAGGCCTTGGCGGCGTTATGCGCATCGGGTACCAAGGTGCGTACCCGCGGATCCTTGGGCATGTCTTCGCCGAGCAGCGCCGCGTCGAGTTCGCCATCGAGCATCATCTGCGGGATATTGGAGCCTGCCGGCAGGCGCACGCAGTTTGCCGGGTCACGGTATTCAGCCAGGTGGCCGTCGCCGAGCGTCATCCAGGTGACCTTGTCGAGGTTGACGCCGTACTCATGGCGCAACACGCCGCGTATCCATAGCGCGGTAGTCTGCGAATAGGTGCGCACGCCCACGCGCTTGCCTTCGATGTCCTTAGGGTCAAGGTGCCCCAGTTCAAGGTTGAAGCCGGCACAGTGGTGCTGGAAGCGCCCCGAAATCGGCGCAGGCAGCAGGACGTAGGGTTTGCCGTAGGCCTTGGCCTGCAGGAAGGTGACGATGGCCAGTTCACCGGCATCGAACTGGTTCTCGCGCACCATGGCCTTGAAGCCGTTGTGTGCAGGGGTAGGGCCGCAATAGTCGAGCGTGACGAGGTCGGACGTCACCCGTCCATCCTTCATCGCCTTGGTGACCGGATAATCAGCCAGGTTGGTGCGCAGGGTCAGCGCCATGGGAAGCTCCTTCGAATGTGCGACGGGTTCAGAGTTTGACTTCGATCAGGCAGGGGCCGGGCTCGCGGGCGGAATTGGCCATGGCCTTATAGAAACCCTCGGCGGTGTCCACGGCGACGCTGGGTACACCCATGCTTTTCGCCATGGCCTGCCAATCGATGCTGGGGCGGTCGATGTCGATCATCGATAGCGCGCGTTCCCCGGGCGTGCCGGCACCCATGTTGGCGTACTCGGCCTTGAGGATGGCGTAGCTGTTGTTGGCGAAGATGATCGTGGTGACGTTGAGGTTTTCGCGCGCCTGGGTCCACAGCGACTGGATGGTGTACATGGCGCTGCCATCGCCGACCATGCAGAACACCCGGCGGTCCGGGCAGGCCAATGCCGCGCCGGTGGCCACGGGGGTGGCGTAGCCGATGGAGCCGCCCATGTTGTTGATGAGGTCGTGCGGCTGCGCGCCGATGGTCAGCCCGATGGACTCGCGGCCAGTGGTCAGCGACTCGTCCACCAGGATGCAATGCTCGGGCATGGCCGCTGCCAGTGCGTGGGCAATGCTGGTGGGGTTGAGTGCGCCGCTGGGCACCGCAGTCTGGATACGTGGCTGCAGAATCGCGGCCACACTGCTGGCCCCCAGCGCCTGCAGCAACATGTCGAAGGCCAGTTCGCTGTCCTCGTCGGCTTCGACGAGTTCATGCACCATGGTGCCCTCGGCCTTGAGCAGGCTTGGCTTGTCCGGGTAGGCGAAGAACGCCACGGGCTCGCGCGTCTCGACCGTGATGATGTGCTTGAAGTCCCTGAGGAAGGCCATCGCCTGGGGCACGGCGTAGGGAATGCGCGAGATGGGCACGAAACCCGCGCCGCGCTCGATACGCGCGGTGAAGAACTGCGAGCCCAATTGCGCCCCGGTGGCCGCGGCTACACGCCCGGCCTTCTCCAGCGCGCCGCCACGTGTTGCCTTGTTGGCGAGGATGATCAGCGTCGGTTCACCCGAGCGCAGCACGCGCGCGACGTGCTCGACGCGCTCGGCGCTCGGTGCCTTGCGCCGGGCTGCCACGGGCGGCGGTAGCACGGGGGCGGCGCTGGCCTGCTGCCACGAAGCGTCGCCAGGCAGGATCAAGGTGGCGATCTGCCCGGGATGCTCGCTGGCCTTGGCCACCGCCTGGGCGGTGTCCCAGGCGATGGAGTCGGCCGACCCCACGCGGTGTACCCAGTGGCTCAGCGGGCGCGCCAGGCCTTCAATGTCGGAGGTCAACGGCGGGTCGTACTTGAGATGAGACGCGGAATGCTCGCCGATGATATTGACCATGCCCGACGAGGCGCGCTTGGCGTTGTGGATGTTCGCCAGGCCGTTGGCCAGGCCAGGCCCCAGGTGCAGGAGTGTGGAGGCGGGCGTGTCTTTCATGCGGTACCAGCCATCGGCAGCGCCGGTGGCGACACCTTCGAACAGGCACAGCACGCTGCGCATCCGCGGGTTGCCCCCCAGCGCTGCAAGGAAATGCATCTCCGAGGTGCCCGGGTTGGCAAAGCATATGTCCACGTCCTGGTCGACCAGGGTCGCGACGAGACTTTCTGCGCCGTTCATCTATCAGTACCCCGCCAGTTCGCGCGCCTGGCCAACCACGCCGTAGGAGCGTTTGGGCGCCGACAGCAGCACGCGGTAGCCCTCGTCCAGCAGGCGCCGATGGTTGTTGGCCGTCACATGCGGGTTGCCGACGATGACGTCGTGCTTGCGGCAGGTCTCGACGATGCGGCGCATGGCGTCCTGCACTTCCGGGTGCTCGTACTGGCGTGGGAAGCCCAGTTCCTGGCTGAGGTCGCCTTCGCCGATCAGGATGAAACCGATACCGGGTACGTTGGCGAGAATGTCATCCAGGTTGTCGATGGCCTGGGTGCTTTCGCACATCAGGCCCACCAGGATTTCACCCCGTGGCGCCAGGGGCCAGACGTCGGCCTTGTCGTAGTACTCGGCCATGTTGAGGCCCCAATAGCGCGCGGCGTTGGCCGGGCCGTCGCCGCGTACGCCCTTGGGCTCGTACAGCGCGGCGCCTTTGGGGCGGGCATAACGGCAGGAGGCCACAGCGTTGTAGGCCTGCTCGACGGTGGCCACGTGCGGCCAGATCACGCCATAGCAGCCGCGGTCCAGCACCTGCTTGGCGAAGGTCTGGTTCATCTCGATGCCGTTGGCCGGGATGCGCGCGATCGGCGTCACCCGTGGCGCCACCGAGCCCGATTCGGCGATCTGCTTGCGGCTCAGCATGTATTGCAATGAGTCGCCCAGGGCGCTGACATCGTACGGGTTGTGTTCCATCTCGTAGACGATGCCGTCGTACGGGGAATCGCTCATTTCTATGGCGGTCTGCTTGTCCAGCTTGGCAAAGGCCATGTAGGCCGGGTTGCCGGATTCGAAGGCGCGGATAATGCTGTTGAGACGTGTATTGCTCATGTTCACTTCCTCATGAAAGGGGGGGCGGACTCAGCGCAATGCCGGGTACAGCGCTTGCGCGGTCTTGCCGAAGATCCAGTGGCGGTCTTCGTCGGTGAGGCAGGCCAGGCCCTTGCGGGCCGTCGCCAAAATTTCTTCGAGGGTGCCGGGCGAGGTGGGGAAGTTGGAGCCCCAGGCCATGCGCTGTGCACCGAACGCCTTGACGACCAGGGGGAAGAAGGTCTCGGCACTGGCCTGGTCCTTTTCCACGTCGCCGAAGATGCGCGGCGTCAGCTTCAGGTAGATGTTGGGCAGGTCGGCCAGCGCGAACAGGCTGGCGGCGTTGGCGTAGGGCGGGCCGTCGAGCACGTCGGGGCGGCCGAGGTGGTCGAGGATGATGTTCACCCCGGGGAATTTCTCGGCCAGCATGCGCACGTAAGGCAAGCCGGTGGGGCCGGTCTGGATGCACATCGGCAGGTTCAGCTCGGCGAGCATTTCCCAGGCCTTGAACGACTTGGGGTTATCCAGCTCGCTGGGGTCGAAGTCCTTGGTCGAGCCACCGGTGAAAATGCGCAGGCCGGCGAGGCCCTTGTCGACCCAGGCCTTGATCGCGGCGGGCACGTCGTCGGCCAGCATGTCCACCGAGCCAACGGCGGCGAGCCGATCCTTGTACTGGTTGCAGCCGTCGACGACGTAGCTGTTGTCGAAGCCGTAGGTGGTCGAGGAGTGGACGATGGCGGCCTTGGCGACGCCGGCTTGGTCCATGGCCTGCACCAGTGCCTCGACGGTGTTCGGGCGCTCTTGCGACCAGTCCGAACGCTTGCCGAACAGCGGTGCGGGCGGGTAGCGCTTCTCGTCGTCCGAGATGATGTGCGGGTGGATGTCGATAATGTTCATGCTCTGCCCCTGCCTTATTTGCCTTTGGCCTTCAGATGCTTGTCGAGACGCGGGTAGACGCGGCGCACGTTGCCTTCAAAGATGGCGTGGCGGTCGGCATCGGTCAGCGCGGTGCAGGCATCCAGGTAGCGCTTGGTGTCGTCGAAGTAGTGATCGGTGTCCGGGTCCCGGCCGCGTACGGCGCCGACCATTTCCGAGCCGAACAGCACATTGCTGGTGGGCACGACCTTGGTCAGCAACTCGACGCCTGGGTGGTGGTAGACGCAGGTGTCGAAGAAAACGTTATCCAGCAGGCCTTCGAGCGGGCGCTTGGCCATCTCCAGCGACATGCCGCGGTAGCGACCCCAGTGGTAGGGCACGGCGCCGCCGCCATGGGGGATGACCAGGCGCAGGGTGGGGAAGTCCTTGAACAGGTCGCTTTGCAGCAGTTGCATGAACACCGAGGTGTCGGCATTCAGGTAGTGCGCACCCGTGCCGTGGTGGCAGGGGTTGCACGAGGCGGCGACGTGGACCATGGCCGGTACGTCCAGGTCGCACATTGCCTCGTAAAGCGGGTACCACTCGCGGTCGGTGATCGGCGTGCCGGTCCAGTAGCCGCCGCTGGGGTCAGGGTTCAGGTTGCAGCCCACGAAGCCCATCTCCTCCACACAGCGCCGCAGCTCGGCGATGGAGTTCTTCGGCGGCGCCAGCGGCGACTGTGGCAGCTGGCACACCGGCACGAAGTTGTCGGGGTAGAGGTCGCAGACACGGCGCACGAGGTCGTTGGAAACTTCGGCCCATTCCAGGCTGGTGCGCTCGTTGCCCAAGTGGTGGCTCATCAGCCCGGCGATCGGCGAGAACAGGGTGAGGTCGCCGCCGCGTTCTTGCTGCAGGCGCAACTGGCCGTTGCCGACACCCTCGCGGATCTGTTCATCGGTGACATGCGCGCTAGCCAGGGGCGGCGCGCTGAGCGGGTCGTCGGCGAACTCGATTTGCTTGGCGCGCCATTCGCGGAACGAAGCGGGTACGGTGGTGAAATGACCGTGGCAATCAATAATCATCATCTGCTCCGGAATATTCAGGCCTGGGGATCAACGAACAGCTCGGCCATGGCCATGCGCCGCGGCGTCAGGCCCTGCTCGAAGGCGGTGGCCTCCAATGCCTCGATGGTCTTGCGGTTGGCTTCGATGCCGTAGGGCAGCGGGTCGTGGCCGACTACCTGGCGCAGTTCGAGATACTTTTTATCGGTCTCGCTGGTGGCATCGCCGCTATCCAGGCGGGCCAGGTAGTCCTGCTTGGCTTGCTCGAAGGCGTTGTAAATGGCCTTGGCCACCCACGGGTGCTCGGCAAGAATCGCGTCCTTGACGACGATGGTGCCGTGCATGGGGTAGACGCCGGTGCGTGCGTAGTATTCGGCTTCGATTTCAGCCGCATTGAGGAAGAGGTCGGGGTAGTCGGCCGCCACTTCCTTCCAGCCGTCGGTGGGGTTGCCTGTGCGGCCGATACCGGCGGCGCCGCCGAACCCTGCAGCCAGTTCGCCGTCAGCCATCATCTCGGCCAGTGGGCGGGTGGCGTGGATGACGTTGGCGGGCAGCTTGAGCTGCGTCACGTGCTCTTCGTCGTCGACCACCCAGGTGACCTTGCTCGAATCCAGCCCGAACTCGTCCATCAGCACCTGGCGGGTCCACACGCCCGTGGTCACCGAGTAGGCACGCACGCCGACCTTCTTGCCTTCAAGATCCTTCGGTACCTTGATACCGGCATCCGGGCGCACCAGCAGGCCTGAATGGTGGAAGCGCCGCACGACGAAAATCGGCAGGGCGACGAAGGGGGCACCATAGGCGCGAGCGATAATGTAGGTGGTGGGGGCGATTTCACAGACATCGAATTCGACATCGCGGACCATGCGGCGGAAAGCGGCGATCTGCGGCTTCACCGTGATGAATTCGGCGTCCACGCCTTCGATCTTGATGGCGCCGCTGCGCAGCGCGGCGGTGTGTGGATGGTCTGCGATAGCAATCTTTAGGTGAACTGACATTGATCTTTCCCGAGTGGTGATTTTTGTCAAACGGCTACGTGTGGACCTATGGTGCTCGCGAGTGGCGTGCCGGTCGATTGAGTAAAAATGGGTTAGGCTTAACGAAATGGTAAAGTCACTGAGGAGCACCGCATGGCAGAGTTCGACTGGTACCTGCAGGTCAACCTGAAGGCGCGGCATTTGCGCCTGCTGGTGGCCATCGACACGTACCGCAACCTGACCCAGGTGGCCGAGGTCACCCACGTGACCGTGCCGGCGGTGTCTAAGTCGTTGACCGAGCTTGAGCGGGGGCTGGGGCTGGCGTTGTTTTCACGCACCGCGCAGGGCTTGATGCCCACCCCCTATGGCGACTGCCTGATTCGCCACGCGCGGTCCATGTTGACGGTGCTGCATGACGCCCGCGACCAGCTCAAGGCCTTGAGTTCGGGGGCAGAGGGCAAGATCCGCATCGGCATGCTGCCGGCCTCGGCCTCGGTGCTGCTGCCCCAGGCACTGGAGTTCCTCAAGCAACGCTCGTCCAGTACCAATGTGACGATCATCGAGGGTACGACTGAGTCGCTGCTGCCCGAGCTCTGGCAGGGCCGCCTCGACCTGGTGGTCGGCCGGATGCCGCCCCCGGGCACGCTCGGCAGCTTTGAAGAGAAGGAATTGCTGGAAGAGCCGGTGGTACTCATGACCGGCCTGCATCATCCGCTGGCCCGCAAGAAGACCGTGGAATGGTCGGACCTGAGCCCTTACCCGTGGATATTGCCGCCGCCCGGCTCGCTGCTGCGCGACCCGCTGGAGCGGGTGCTGGAAGCCAATGACGTACCGCTGAGCAGCAACTACATCGAGACGCTGTCGATTCACGTTGTGCGGGCGCACCTGCGTGTCTCTGATTCCATTGCCATCATGGCAGTATCGATCGCCAGTGACCCCGTGCAGCCCCTGCATGTGCTGCCATTGAGAATGCCCCGGCTGGTGCGGCCGGTGGGCGTGTTGTGGAACCGCAACCGTGACCTGTCACCCAGTGCCGAGCTGATGATCCAGTGCCTGGAAGAGGCGGCCCGGCATCAGTCGGCGCGCCTGGGCCACCTTTCACCCGCGTAGCAGCGCTGTGCTGGATCGGCCATGGGTTAACCATTCGCTCAAGCCAGGGGTGGCTTTTCTCAATGGACCCTGAAGTGGCGCGCCGACACTATCGCGGTGCGCCTGTTCGGCGCGTTCCAGCTCCCTTACCTACCTGAAAAGGATGCCCCATGAGCGTCGTGTCTTCTTTCGTCCCCCACGGGCAACACTTCATCGCGGGGGCGCAGATTGCAACGCCAGCGCAGTTCAGTTCTGCCCCGGCCCACGGCCCCGCGCACTCCTTCTCGGTAGGTACGCCGGCGCTGGTAGACCAGGCCTGCCGTGCTGCCGAAGAGGCTTTCTGCGCCTACGGCTACAGCACTCGCGAAGAGCGTGCGGTGTTCCTGGAGGCTATTGCCGATGAAATCGAGGCGCGTGCCGACCTGATTACCGAGATCGGCAGCCAGGAAACCGGCTTGCCGGTGGCCCGGCTGATCGGCGAGCGCGGGCGCGCCGTGATGCAGCTGCGGCTGTTCGCGGCTCATATCCGCCAAGGGGGCTACCTTGACCGCCGCAACGACACCGACCTGACCCACCCGCAATCCGCCGCAAGCCCCAGGTTGCGCCTGATGCAACGGCCGATTGGCCCGGTCGCGGTCTTCGGCGCCTCGAACTTCCCGCTGGCGTTTTCGGTGGCCGGGGGCGACACCGCTTCAGCGCTGGCTGCGGGTTGCCCCGTCGTGGTCAAGGGGCATTCGGCGCACCCTGGCACCAGCGAAATCGTCGCGCAAGCAGTGGTCGCCGCGATAACTCGTTGTGGCATCCATCCAGGCGTGTTCTCGCTCGTCCAGGGTGGGCGGCGTGACGTCGGCGAAGCGCTGGTGCAGCACCCGTTGATCCGTGCCGTGGGCTTCACCGGCTCGCTTGGCGGTGGCCGTGCGCTGTTCGACCTGTGCATGGCGCGCCCCGATCCGATCCCGTTCTTCGGCGAGCTGGGGTCGGTCAACCCGATGTTTTTACTGCCGGCCGCGCTGGCTGCGCGCAGTGGGGAAATAGGGGCAGGGTGGGCGGCTTCGCTGACCATGGGCGCGGGGCAGTTCTGCACCAACCCTGGCATCGCCGTGGTGGTGCAGGGGGCCGACGGCGTCGACTTTGCCGACGCTGCCCGAGCGGCCCTGACCCAGACCCCGCCGCAGGCCATGCTCACCGACGGCATCGCGGCGGCCTACCGCGGCGGGCGCGACCGCATTGCCGCACAAGCCAGTGTGCGCTCGCTGCTGGCGTCGGCCTGCGACCAGCGTGACGCCACGCCAGACCTGTTCTGCGTGACTGCGCGGGAATGGCTGGGCAACCACCTGCTCGCCGAAGAGGTTTTCGGCCCGCTGGGCATGATCGTTACCGCGGAAAACCTTGAGGAAATGCGCGAAGTCGCCAGGTCCCTCACCGGCCAACTGACGGCCACCCTGCACATGGATGAGGCCGATTGCGCGATAGCCAAGGACCTGCTGCCGATCCTTGAACGCAAGGCCGGGCGTGTGCTGGTCAATGGCTTCCCCACTGGCGTGGAAGTGTGCGATGCGATGGTCCATGGCGGTCCTTACCCGGCGTCCACCAACTTTGGCGCCACGTCGGTCGGCACGCTGTCCATTCGCCGCTGGTTGCGCCCCGTCTGCTACCAGAACATTCCGGACAGCGTTTTGCCGATGGATCTGCAGTGACCCTGTCAGCGCGCATCCGTTGATGGCCGGGTGCGCCTGGCCCTGGGCGGGGAGGGCGTGGGGGCAAGGCCTGTGAGGAGCTGCTCGGCGGCCCCTTGCAGGCACGCAACCATGAGCTCGGCACTGGGTGTGAGGCCACGGTTGCGGTTCCACAGCACGCCGGTCGGGCGCAGCAGCCTGGGCAGGCTCAATGGCAGCTTATGGAAAGGTTGTACCGCATCATTGGCCAATGATTCGGCCATGACCGCAATGAAGTCCGACACTTGAAGGTGTGCGCGGACAACGTGAATCGACAGCGTCTCGATATAGTTGTTGCTCAGTGGCACGTCATTCGCTTCGAGCGCCCGCTCCAGCGGGTCGCGCAGGATCGAGCCCGGTGGCGGCAAGATCCAGGGGTAGGCGCAAAGGTCCGACCATTCCAGGGTCTTCCTGCGGGCAAGCGGGTGGTGACGCCCTGTCATCAGCACCACCGGTTCCTCGAGCAATTCCTGTTCCTCGAAGCTGCCAAGCGTATCCGGGGGCGGCAAGCGGCCCACTACCAGGTCGAGGCGGCCCTGCCACAGCTCGGGCAGCAGCGATTCGGTGGTGCCTTCGATCACCGTCACATTGGTGCCCGGCGATTGCTGCTTGAGCAAACTCAACGCCTGCGGCACCAGCACCGACGCGGAAGCGGGCAGCATGCCGATGCGCACCTTGCCTTCGGCTCCTGAGCTCAGGGCCTTCAATTCGTCGCGGGCCTGGTGCAGGATCCCCAGCAGTGAGCGCGCATGGCGAATGAGGCAGTCACCGTAGGGCGTGGGCATCAAGCCCCGAGTGGTGCGGGAAAACAACGCCAGGCCGAGCCCACGCTCCAGTTCCGCCAGTGATTTTGACACGGCAGGCACGGTTACATGCGTGACCTCGGCCACTTGCGTGAGATTGCGGTAGGTGTCGATGGCCACGAGCAGGCGCAAATGTCGCGCCTTGAGGTTGATCTGCAAATACCAGTCGAGATGCTTCACATTGGGTACCTTGGCCATTTTAGCTTCGCTCAAGGTGGGGGTAGGGGTGGGCAGGCGTCCATTGAGAAAAACATCATCGGGTTTGAGTGAATGGTTAAGGAGAGCCATCACACGGCAATCTGTAACGGTGCTTGTTTAGGTTTTTTGAAATTGTACTGGTCCAATTTCCCCTAGCTGTATCTGCTTCCCTGCAGGGTGATGCCGTACTGTTCCCAGCCTGCCCCTCGGAGTTCTTTCCATGCTGTCCTCCCTCGACCTGCTCTACGCCTTTGCCCTGTTCGCGCTGGTGTCGTCCATCACCCCAGGCCCCAACAACACCATGCTGTTGGCCTCGGGGGTGAACTTCGGTTTCCGCCGCTCCATGCCCCACGCGCTGGGGGTGAGCCTGGGGTTCATGGTGATGGTGATTGCCGTTGGCCTGGGCCTGGGGGAGGTGTTCAAGGTGCTGCCGTGGGCGTACACGGTGCTGCGCTGGGCGGGTGCCAGCTACCTGTTGTACCTGGCCTGGAAAATCGCCCGTTCCGGCCCACCGTCGCAAGCGGCCGAAGACACGCGCAAACCCATGAGCTTCCTCGGCGCCGCGGCGTTCCAGTGGGTGAACCCCAAGGCCTGGATCATGGCTATCGGCGCCATCACCACCTACGCGCCGGCCCAGGGTTACCTGGTGAACGTGTTCGTGATTGCCTCGCTGTTCGCGCTTATCAACCTGCCCAGCGTGGCGTTGTGGGTCAGTTGCGGCAGCGCCCTGCGCACGGTGCTCAGCCAGCCGCGCTGGTTGCGCCTGTTCAACTGGGGCATGGCGGCGATGTTGGTGCTGTCGTTGTACCCGCTGCTCAAGGGCTGAGATTTGCCCTGGCCAGGCCGATCACGTTAGGGTGGGGCCTGGATAATAAAAGACGCTGTTCATGACTGCTGATTCCCCACCTGCCAAACCTGCGCCGCGCCAGCGCCGCGCGCCCAAGGGCGAGAAGCGCCGCGAAGAGCTGCTGGATGCGGCCCTGCAGATGTTCTCGCTGGAAGGCTACGGCGGCGCCTCGATCGCGCGCATTGCCGAAATCGTCGGTATTTCCGTGGCCGGTGTGCTGCACCACTTTCCCAACAAGACCGCGCTGCTGATGGGCGTGCTCGACCGCCGCGATGCGGTCAGCCAGAAAATCGCCGACGAGGTGCGCGGCGAGCCGACGCTGACCGGGCTGTTGGGCAGCCTCAGTGCCATCAACCGCTCCAACGCCACGGCGCCTGGGGTGATCCGCGCCTTCAGCATGCTCAACGCCGAGAGCCTGGTGGAAGGCCACCCGGCCTGGGCCTGGTTCCAGGGGCGCTACAGCATCATCCATGCGCGCATGGTGGAGCAGTTGGAAGAACTGGTGGCACTGGGCGAGGTGCGCGCCGACGTCTACCTGCCCGGGGTGGTGCAGGAGTGCCTGGCGATGATGGATGGCCTGCAGCTGCAATGGCTGCGGTTCCCGGAGCAGTTGGATCTGGTGGCGCGGTTTGACGCATACCTGGCGCACCTGGAAGCCTCGATCCGCGTGTGATCGCGATCTTGTGGGAGCTGGCGTGCCAGCGAGCTTTTATGGCCCCAACAGCGCGCTGGCAAGCCAGCTCCCACAGTATGTAGCGGCCGCAGGCGGCGTCCAGGGTGCAACCCGCTGAACGTCGCGATGCGGGCCGTGGGCTCTTCGTCAACATTTTGTAAATAAATGGCAAAGCCCGCCGGTCAGGGTTGGCATGGGGGGCAGGGCAGGGTCAAATGCCTCAATGAACTTACCGGCCCCTCACTGCTCTTACCCTGCTGCCCGCCCTGCAGGCGGTGTCTGCACATTCCCTGCACATTTACTGGCTATGCTGCCAAGTGATTTGCCCAAAGCAGACCTGACGCCCGTTTGTCCCCTTGTCCATTGCCCACGCAGAAGCTTTCAATGACCCAGATCCCGGCAGCCCGCTCTCGCAAGCGCCTTGTGCTTGTGCTCCTGATAGCCGCAGCCATTGGTGCGGCCTTTATCTACGTTCGGCACACACCGTCGTCCAGCGAAACCCCTGAAGCCGGGGCTGCGCGCGCCGCAGGCCCTGGTGGCCGGCACGGCGGGCCGGGCGTGGACGCCAATGCCACGGTCAGCGTCGCGGTCGGCACCGCCGGCACTGCCGACGTGCCGGTGATCCAGCAGGCGCTGGGCACGGTGATCCCCAACTATTCGGTGACGGTCACCAGCCGTGTCGACGGCGAGCTGATGGCGGTGTACTTCACCGAAGGCCAGTTCGTGAAGAAAGGCCAGCTGCTGGCGCAGATCGACCCGCGTGCCTACCAGGCCACCCTGGACCAGTACCAGGGCGACCTGGCGCAGAACCAGGCGCTGCTAAAGAGCGCGCAGCTGACCGCCGAGCGCTACCAGCGCCTGTTCGCCAAGGACTCCATCGCCAAGCAGGACCTGGACACCCAGGTGGCCACGGTCGGCCAGTACCAGGGGGCGGTGAAAGCTGACCTGGCGCAGATCGACGCCGCCAAGCTCAACCTGATCTACGCCAAAATCGTCTCGCCCATCGACGGCTACGTCGGCCTGCGGCTGGTGGACCCGGGCAACATCGTCGCGTCCAGCAGCACCACCGGCATTGTAACGGTGACCCAGACCAACCCCATCGCCGTGACCTTCAGCATTCCCCAGGCCCAGCTGGCGACCCTGCTGCCCAAGGTGCGCAAGGGTGAAGTCCTGCAGGTGCAGGCCCTGGACCAGCTGGGCAGCATGCCGCTGGCCAACGGCACGCTGAAATTCATCAGCAACGAGATCGACACCGGCACCGGCAGCATCAAGCTCAAGGCGCTGTTCGACAACCCGGACGAGAAGCTCTACCCCAACCAGTTCGTCAACGTGAAGCTGACCACCGACACCCTGCACAACGCCGTGGTGGTGCCGTCCGCTGCCGTGCAGCTGAGCAGCGATGGTGAGTTCCTGTACGCGGTCAAGGATGGCAAGGCCCAGCGCCGCACCATCAAGGTCGGCCCGGCATTTGGCGAGCAGACGGTCATTACTGACGGCGTGGCCAAGGGCGAGCAGGTAATCACCCGTGGCATCGACCACCTGCGTGACGGCAGCACCGTGCAAGTAGAGAAACCGGCCGCCACCGACGGCGCCAGCAGCCAGCCGGCCGCCACGCCAGCGAGCAAGGGCGCCAAAGCCCAATGAACCCGTCCAGACTGTTTATCCAGCGGCCGGTCGCCACCGTGCTGCTGATGCTGGCGGTGATGCTGGCGGGCATCTTCGCCTATCGGCTGCTGTCCACCTCGGCCTTGCCGGAGGTGGATTACCCCACCATCCAGGTCAGCACCCTGTACCCCGGTGCCAGCTCCAACGTGCTGGCCTCGGCGGTCACCGCGCCGCTGGAACGCCAGCTGGGGCAGATGTCGGGCCTGTCGCAAATGTATTCCACCAGCTCTGCCGGCGCTTCGGTGATTACCCTGAAGTTCTCGCTGGACCTGTCCCTGGACGTGGCCGAGCAGGAAGTGCAGGCCGCCATCAACGCCGCCGACAGCCTGCTGCCCAGCGACCTGCCGAACCCGCCGACCTATAAAAAGGTCAACCCGGCGGACACCGCGGTGCTGACCCTGTCCGCCACCTCGGACAGCCTGCCGCTGACCCGTGTGCAGGACTTGATCAACACCCGCGTGGCGCTCAAGCTCTCGCAAATTTCCGGCGTGGGCATGGTCAGCCTGGCGGGCGGCCAGCAGCCAGCAGTGAAGATCGAGGTCAACCCCACCAGCCTGGCGGCCCACGGCCTCACCCTGGAAGACGTGTACGACAAGGTCAACGCCGCCAACGTCAACGGCTCCAAGGGCGGTTTCGACGGCCCTTCGCATTCCATCACCATCGACGCCAACGACCAGCTGCGTGACGCCGTGGAATACGGCGAGCTGATGCTGGCCTACGAAAACGGCGCGGCCCTGCGCCTGAAAGACGTCGCCACCACCGCCGAGGCGCCCCAGGACCAGTACCTGGCCGCCAGCGCCAACGGCCAGCCGGCCATTGTCATCAACGTACAGCGCCAGCCCGGCGCCAACGTCATCGAGGTGGTGGACAGCATCAAGCAGAAGCTGCCCACCTTGCAGTCGGCGCTGCCTGACTCGGTCAAGCTTACCGTCATCAGTGACCGCACCCAGACCATCCGCGCCTCCATCAAGGACGTGCAGATCGAGCTGCTGCTGTCCATCGGCCTGGTGGTGCTGGTGACCTTCGCCTTCCTCGGCAACTTCACCGCCACCCTGATCCCCAGCCTGGCCGTGCCGCTGTCGCTGATCGGCACCTTCGGCGTGATGTACCTGGCCGGCTTCAGCGTGAACAACCTGACGCTCATGGCCCTGACCATCGCCACCGGCTTCGTCATCGACGACGCCATCGTGGTGGTGGAGAACATCTCCCGGCACCTGGAGGAGGGCGAGGAACCCATGGCCGCGGCCCTGAAAGGCTCGCAGGAAATCGGCTTCACGATTATCTCGCTGACCTTCTCGCTGATCGCCGTGCTGATCCCGCTGCTGTTCATGGGCGACGTGGTAGGGCGCCTGTTCCGCGAATTCGCCATTACCCTGGCGGTGGCGATCCTGGTGTCGATGGTCATTTCCCTGACCCTCACGCCCATGCTGTGCGCGCACCTGCTGCGTCACGTGCCCGAAGGTGGCCAGAGCCGCTTCGCGAAATGGGGCGACCGCCAGTACCACAAAGTGCTGAGTGCCTACGACCGCGGCCTGGTGTGGGTGCTGGACCACCAGCGCCTGACGCTGCTGGTGGCAGTGGGCACCGTGGCTCTCACCGGTTTCCTCTACCTGGTGGTGCCCAAGGGCTTCTTCCCCACCCAGGACACCGGCCTGATCCAGGGCTTCACCCGCGCCTCGCAGGACGTATCGTTCGGCGAGATGGCCAAGCGGCAACAGGCCATGGTCGAGGTGGTGCGCCAGGACCCGGCGGTGGAATCGGTGTCGTCCACCATCGGCGTCGACGGCAACAACGGCTCGCTGAACAACGGCCGCCTGCAAATTGAACTCAAGCCTTTCGAAGACCGTGACGACACCGCCACCCAGGTCATCACCCGCCTGGAGCAGTCGGCGAAAAGCGTGGCCGGCCTGCAGTTGAACCTGGTGTCGTCCCAGGACCTCACCGTCGACGACCAGCTGACCCCCAGCCAGTACCAGTTCACCCTGGATGACTCGGAAAGCGCCAACCTCTCGGCGCTGATCCCCAAGCTGATGGAGAAGCTGCAGCACCGCAAGGAAATGCGCGACGTCATCGACAACCTGCAGGACCAGGGCCTGGTGGCCTACGTGGAACTGGACCGTGCCGCCGCCATGCGCTACGGCATCACCGCCTCCGACGTCGACACGGCGCTGTACAACGCCTTCGGCCAGCGCTTGATCTCGACCATCTTCACCCAGTCCAACCAGTACCGTGTGGTGCTGCAGGTGCCCGGCAAGTTCCAGCAGAACCTGGCGGCGTTCGACAACATCTACCTGGCCGCTGCCACTACCAGCACCACCGGCAGCAACAGCAGCACCACCACCACGACCACCGGTACCACCACCGGCAGCAGTGCCTCGACCACCAGTTCGTCCACCACCACGACTGCCGCGCAGATGGTGCGCCTGACCGATATCGCCAAGGTCGGCCAGCGCACCGGCTCGCTGTCGTTGAGCCGCCTGGACCAGTTCCCGGCCGTGACCCTGTCGTTCAACCTGGCCGACGGTTATTCGCTGGAGCAGGCGCAGCAGGCCATCAGTGAAGTGATGACCGAACTCAACGCGCCCAGCAGCATCACCCTGCGTTACCAGGGGGCCGCCGACGCGTTCCAGACCGCCACCGGCAATACGCTGTGGCTGATCCTGGCGGCGCTGGTCACCATGTACATCGTGCTGGGCATGCTTTACGAGAGCTTCATCCACCCGGTGACCATTCTCTCGACGCTGCCCTCGGCGGCCATCGGCGCCTTGCTGGCGCTGCTGCTGACCGGCACCGAGTTCAGCCTGATCGCCCTGATCGGGGTGATTTTGCTGATCGGTATCGTCAAGAAGAACGCCATCATGATGATCGACTTCGCCCTGGAGGGCCGCCAGCACCAGCGCCTGAACGCGCGCGACGCCATTCACCGGGCGGCGCTGCTGCGCTTGCGGCCCATCCTGATGACCACCCTGGCGGCGCTGTTCGGCGCCTTGCCGCTGATGCTGGCCACCGGTGCCGGCGCCGAGCTGCGCCGGCCGCTGGGCCTGGTGATTGTCGGCGGCCTGCTGCTGAGCCAGGTGCTGACGCTGTTCACCACGCCGGTGATCTACCTGATGTTTGACCGCCTCAGCGAACGCGCCAAGGCCCGCATCAACCGTGGCAGGGCGCAGGCATGAACCTGTCGCGGCTGTTCATCCGCAAACCGGTAGCCACCTTGCTGCTGAGCCTGAGCATCACCCTGGCCGGCATCCTGGGCTACAAGCTGCTGCCGGTGGCGCCGCTGCCGCAGGTGGACTTCCCCACCATCATGGTCAGCGCCTCGCTGGCCGGCGCCAGCCCCGAGACCATGGCCGCCACGGTGGCCACGCCGCTGGAGCGCAGCCTGGGGCAGATCGCCGGCATCACCGAGATGACGTCCACCAGCAGCCAGGGCTCGACCACGCTGATTCTGCAGTTCGAGCTGGACCGCGACATCAACGGCGCGGCCCGCGACGTGCAGGCCGCCATCAACGCCTCGCGCAGCCTGCTGCCCAGCTCCATGCCGTCGCTGCCCACCTACCGCAAGGCGAACCCCTCGGAGGCGCCGGTGCTGATGCTGGCGCTGACGTCGTCCACCCGCAGCCCCGGCGAGCTCTACGACCTGGCCTACAGCAAGCTGCAGCAGAAAATCGCCCAGGTGAACGGCGTGGGCGAGGTGTCGGTGCGCGGCGGCGCATTGCCGGCGGTGCGTATCGACATCCAGCCCAACCTGCTGGCCAACGCCGGCATTTCCCTGGAAACGGTGCGCGAAGCCATCGACAACGCCACCAAGGCCAAGCCCAAGGGCATCCTCCAGGGCGACGGCCAAAGCTGGGTGATCGACGGCAACGACCAGATAGAGAAGGCGGTGGATTACCAGCAACTGGTGATCACCTACCAGAACGGCACGGCCGTGCGCCTGAGCGACGTGGCCAACGTCTATGACTCGGTGGAAGACGTCTTCGTCGGCGGTTACTACAACGGCCAGCCGTCGGTGACCCTGGGCGTGACCCGCCAGGCGGGCGCCAACATGCTGCAGACCATCGACAGCATCAAGGCGCTGCTGCCCGAGCTGCAACGGGAAATTCCCGGTGACGTGCAGTTGATCCCGGTGATCGACCGTGGCCCCACGGTCAGCGCCTCGCTGCACGACACTGAGGAAACCCTGTTGATCGCTACCTTGCTGGTGATCGCCGTGGTCTTCGTGTTCCTGCGCAACCTGCGCGCCACGCTGATTCCGGCGGTAGTGCTGCCGGTGTCGCTGATCGGCACCTGTTCGATCATGTACCTGCTGGGCTACAGCCTCGACAACCTGTCGCTGATGGCGCTGATCATCTGCACCGGTTTCGTGGTGGACGACGCCATCGTGGTGCTGGAAAACATCGCCCGCTACCAGGAGATGGGCATGCGCCCACTGCGGGCGGCGCTGATGGGCACCCGCGAGGTGGGCTTCACGGTGCTGTCCATGACCCTGTCGTTGATTGCCGTGTTCATTCCCATTCTGCTGATGGGCAGCATCGTCGGCCGGCTGTTCCGCGAGTTTGCCGTTACCCTCAGCGTTGCCCTGGGCCTGTCGATGCTGGTGTCGCTGAGCCTGACCCCGGTGCTGTGCGTGATGCTGCTGCGCCAGCCGCCGCACGACGCCAGGGAGCCGCGCATCTACCAGTGGATCGAAGGTGCGCTGGCTCGCCTGCAGGGCGCCTACATCGCGGCCCTGGCCTGGGTGATGCGCCACCGCCTGCTGACCATGTTCAGCCTGCTGCTGACCGTGGGCCTCAACGTGTACCTGTACGCCACGGTGCAGAAGGGCTTCTTCCCGGCCCAGGACACCGGGGTGCTGATGGGCGCCGTGCGCGCCGACCAGAACATCTCGTTCCAGGCGCTCAAGCCGCACCTGATGCAGATTGCCCATGACCTGGCGGCCGACCCCGACGTGGAGGCGGTGATGTCGTCCACCGGCAGCGGCCGCGCCGGCTCGCGCAACACCGGTGACTTCTTCATCCGCCTCAAGGACTACAAACAGCGCACCAGCAGCGCCGCGGCCATCGCCAACCGGTTGACCAAGGCCAACAACAAGGTCGCTGGCATCCAGCTGTTCCTGATGCCTGCCGAGGACATCCGCGTAGGTGGCCGCAGCGCCAACGCCACCTACCAGTTCAGCCTGCAGGCCGACGACCTCGACCTGCTGCGGGTGTGGGAGCCCAAGGTGGAGGCGGCGTTGCGCGCCTTGCCCCAGCTGACCGGCATCGACTCCGACAGCCAGACCGGCGGCCAGGAGCTCAAGCTGCACATCGACCGTGCGGCGGCCAGCCGCCTGGGCGTCAGCGTCAGTGACATCGACAACCTGCTGAACAACTCGTACAGCCAGCGCCAGGTGGCCACCCTATACAAGACCCTCAACCAGTACCACGTGGTGATGGGCCTGGACCCGGTGTACACCAGCGACTCGACCATGCTTGAGCGCATGTACGTGATCAACAGTGACAACCAGCAGGTGCCGCTGACCGCGTTCGCCAGCTTCAGCCCCGACAACGCGCCGCTGGCGGTGGCGCACCAGGGCCAGTCGGCCACCAGCACCATTGCCTTCAACCTGCAGGACGGCGTGTCGCTGGAACAGGCCACCGCGGCCATCAACGCCGCCGTCGACAAGGTCGGCCTGCCCCGCGATATCCAGTCCGGTTTTGCCGGCACCGCCCAGGCCTACGCGGCGCTGGCGGCGAGCATGCCATGGCTGATCGCGGCGGCCTTGCTGGCGGTGTACATCGTGCTGGGCGTGTTGTACGAAAGCTACATCCACCCGATGACCATTCTGTCGACGTTGCCGTCGGCGGGGGTAGGGGCGCTGTTGCTGCTGAAGGCGGTGAACATGCAGCTGACGGTGATCGCGCTGATCGGCATCCTGCTGCTGATCGGCATCGTCAAGAAAAACGCCATCATGATGATCGACTTCGCCCTGGTGGCCGAGCGCGAGCGCAAGTTGCCGCCCGAACAGGCGATCATCGAAGCCTGCCGCATGCGTTTCCGGCCGATCATGATGACCACCCTGGCGGCCTTCTTCGGCGCGTTGCCACTGGCCCTGGGCAGCGGCGGCGACGCCGACCTGCGCAAGCCACTGGGCGTGGCCATTGCCGGCGGGCTGGCGCTGAGCCAATTGCTGACGCTGTTCACCACCCCGGTGGTGTACCTCTACCTCGACCGTGCCAGCCGCGCCACCCGGCACTTCTGGCACACGCGTATCCGCCGCACCCACGTGCCCGGCTGACTGACAAGGGTTAATGAATGAACGCTCCACTGCCTTCCCGTCTCTGCGTTGCCGTGCTGCTGGCCAGCACCCTGCTGGGCGGCTGCATGGTCGGCCCGGACTACAAGAAGCCCACCGCGCCCATTTCCACCACCTTCAAGGAGGCCCAGGGCTGGAAAGCGGCGAGCCCCCAGGACGAACTGCCCAAGGGCCCGTGGTGGGAGCTGTACCAGGACCCGCAGCTGAATGCGCTGGTGGCCCAGGTACAGGTCAATAACCAGAACGTGGCGCTTTACGCCGCCCAGTACCGCCAGGCCCTGGCGCTGGTGCGCGAGTCGCGCGCCGACCTGTTCCCCACCCTCAGCGGCACGGCGTCCAGCACCCGCAGCGAGACCGGCAGCGGCTCGTCGTCGAGCAGCAGCACCAGCAGCGCCGGCGGGGTCAGCAAGGAACACAGCGCCAGCCTCAGCCTGAGCTGGGAAGCGGACATCTGGGGCAAGCTGCGCCGCACCGTCGAAGAGGACCGCGCCAGCGCCCAGGCCAGCGCCGCGGACCTGGCCAACGCCACCCTCAGCGCCCAGTCGACCCTGGCCCAGGACTACTTTCAGCTGCGCATCCTCGACCAGCGCATCGCCCTGTACGGCGAGACCATCAAGGGCTACCAGCGCTATTTGCAGGTGATCCAGAACAAGTACGACGAGCAGATCTCCTCGCGCGCCGACCTGGCCACCGGCAAGACCCAACTGCAAAGCGCCCAGGCGTCGATGCTTGACCTGCAGTGGCAGCGCGCCCAGTACGAGCACGCCATTGCGTTGCTGATCGGCAAGGCGCCGGCCGACTTCGCCCTGGCGGTGGATTCGGGCTGGCAGTACCACGTGCCCAACGTGCCGATGGGTGTGCCCAGCCGCCTGTTGGAGCGCCGCCCGGACATCGCCGCAGCCGAACGCGATATGGCTGCGGCCAACGCTGCAGTGGGTGTGGCGACCGCCGCCTACTACCCGGACCTGACCCTGAGCGCCAGCGGTGGCTACCAGAGTTCGACCATCAGCAACCTGTTCTCGGTGCCTAACCGCTTCTGGTCCATTGGCCCGAGCCTGACCGGTACTCTCCTCGACTTCGGCGCCACCAAGGCTGCGGTGGAGCAGGCGAAGTTTGCCTACGACGCCAAGGTGGCGACTTACCGGCAGACAGTGCTGACCGGTCTGGGCGAGGTGGAGGACTACCTGGTGGAGCTGCGTACCCTGGAACCGGAACTGGTGGCACGCCGCGCCTCGGCGCAGTCGGCGGAAGAGTCGGCGTCGGTGAGCCGCGACCAGTATGAGGCGGGGGTGATCGACTACCTGGACGTGGCCACCACCCAGGCCACCAGCCTGAGCGAGCGGCAGACGCTGTTGAGCCTGGTGGCGACGCAGCTGGTGACCAGCGTGCAGCTGCAGGCGGCGTTGGGTGGGTCGTGGAACCCGTAGCCCGTGACGCGGCCTGCGGCCGCTGCTACAAAAGCAATCCCGTAGCAGCTGCCGCAGGCTGCGTCCACGGTTACCGCAGG